>NZ_JBEPBF010000006.1:0-144257 GCF_040298985.1 Streptomyces sp. NPDC001093
CCGGGCGTCCCCGCGGCTCCCGGAGCCCCCGGTGCGCCGCAGGCTCCAGGCGCCCCTGCCGGTCCCGGCATGCCTGCTGCGCCTGGTGGCGGGCGCGGGGCCGTGCACCACGCGGAGACCGTGCTGGCCGCGCCCCCGGTGGCCGGTCCGGGCGCACCCCCGCCGCCGCCCGCCCCCGGCATGCCCCCGGGTGCTCCGGGCGCCCCGCAGCCGATGCCTCCGGGCGCGCCTGGGCAGCCGCCGGCGTACGGGTATCCGCAGCAGGCGCAGCCGACCGTGGGCCCCGGCTATCAGGCCGTGCTGCGCTATCGCGCGCAGGACGGTTCGGAGCAGCAGCTGATCCGGCGTTCGGCGCCGGGTACGCCGCACCCGGAGTGGCAGATCTTCCACGAGCTGCGCGCGATGAACGTGCCGGCGGACCAGGTGCTGGAGCTGCACACGGAGCTGGAGTCGTGCGAGCTGCCGGGTGCCTACTGCGCGCGGATGATCCGCGAGCAGTGGCCGCAGGCGCGGATCACGAGCATTGCGCCGTACGGCACGGATCACGGGAGCCGGCAGCAGGGCATGCAGCAACTGCTGGCGCACCAGGGCGAGTTGCACCAGGTGGCGGACGGGCCGGCGCGGCCCGCGCCGGTGCGGGCGCCGCTGCCGCCGGTGCAAGCCGCGCCGCCCGTCCCGCCGGAGGGCATCGGGCAGGAGCTGGCGGCGGCGTTCGGGCCGGGCGTCTTCCGGTTCGAGCAGCAGGCGGTGTCCCGGCAGGGTGTGCCGCCGATCGTGGCGCACACGCTGGTGGTGGCCGGTCTGCCGGTGGACATGGGCCCGTTCTTCTGGGCGCAGGCCCAGCCGGGCCGCCCGGTGCCGACGCTGGCGGAGCTGGCGGCCGAGCGCGGGGTGCAGTCGGCCTCGGACGCGGGCTCGTACCTCGTCATGGGCACCGACTTCGGCAAGGCGATCTGTGTGCAGTACGGCACGGCGAACATCGTGGCCGTGCCGGTCGAGGCGGGGCCGGGCGGGGCCCCGGTGCCGCCGCAGTTCGTGAACACCGGGCTGCCGGAGTTCGCGCGCTGCCTGGCGCTGCTGGGCCGCATGTGGCGCCTACGGTTCGGGCTGAACCAGGAGCAGGCGGGCCGCTGGACCGTCGACTTCCAGGCGCAGCTGGCCGCCCTGGACCCGGCGGCACTCGGTTCGCCGGAGAGCTGGTGGTCGGTGCTGCTGGAGCAGATGTGGGACGGACTGCTGTAGGTACGTCGCTCGGAGGTTCGCGGATCATGCCCTCCACGCGCGCGTGAAGGGCATGATGGGCCGGTGGACTTCGAGCCGTACCGGGGCGAGCTGGTGGCGTACTGCTACCGCATGCTCGGTTCGTTCCACGAGGCCGAGGATCTGACGCAGGAGACGATGCTGCGGGCCTGGAAGGCGCGGGACCGCTACGACGCCACGCGCGCGTCCGTGCGGACCTGGCTGTACCGCATCGCGACCAACGCCTGCCTGAGCGCGCTGGAGAGCCGTTCGCGCCGCCCCCTGCGTCCGGGCTGGGAGCGCCCTCCGACGATCCCGGCGCGCCGCTGACGCCCGCGCCGGAGGTGCCGTGGCTGGAGCCGTTCCCCGAGGCGCGGTACGACGTGGAGGCGCGCGCGGACCTGCGGCTGGCGTTGGTGGCGGCGCTGCAGTTGCTGCCGGCGCGGCAGCGGGCCGTGCTGGTGCTGCGCGAGGTGCTGGAGTTCTCCGCCGCCGAGGTCGCCGGGCAGCTGGAGACGTCGGTGGCCGCGGTCAACAGCGCGTTGCAGCGGGCGCGCGCCGCCCTCGCGCGCGGCGACGCGGCCGGCGCGATCGACGAGGTCGGTGAGCCGGAGGATCCCGAGGTGCGGGCGGTGGTGCGGCGCTACATGCGCGCCTTCGAGGCGGCCGACGTGCCGGCGCTGGTGCGGCTGCTCACCGAGGACGCGGTCCTGGAGATGCCCCCGGTGCCGCTGTGGTACCGGGGCAGGCGGGACTACGGGCTGTTCATGGAGCGGGTGTTCGCGCTGCGCGGCACGGGCTGGCGGGTGGAGTGTGTGGCGGCGAACGGCCAGCCGGCGCTCGCGGCGTACGCGCCGGAGCCCGGTGGCGGCCACGCGCTCCACACCGTGCAGGTTCTGACGGTCACCGGCGGCCGGGTCGCCCGGAACGTGGTGTTCGCCGACCCGCGCGTCCTGACCGCGTTCGCGCCGCCCGCGCCCACCGGCGCCCCCTGACACGACGCTGATACGGAGCTGCCTCCCGGCACCACGCCCCTGTGCGGTCCTTTCCGGTGGGAGCGATGAGTCCGGCCGGTGCCGCCGGTAGGTACCCGTGAGCAACCGAGCGAAGGGACCGTCGTCGTGAGTGTCGTCGTCATCGAGTTCATCACCCTGGACGGGATCGTGTCCGACCCGGACGGGTCCGCGGGTACGCCCTACGGAGGCTGGGCCTTCCGGCACGGCCCGGAGGCGGTCGCCGGGGACAAGTTCCGCCTCGGCCGTGTGCTGGACGAAGGGGTCCTGCTGCTGGGCCGTACCACCTGGGAGCTGTTCGCGCGGCTGTGGCCGGGACGGGACGACCCCTTCGCCGCGCGGATGAACGCCGTACCGAAGCTGGTGGTCTCCCGCGGCACCCCGGACGTGTCCGCATGGGCCAACTCGCGCCTGACGAAGGAGGAGTTGACTGACGTCGTACGCGCCGAGCGGCGGGACGTGGTTGTCACCGGCAGCCTCGCCGTCGTGGCCGCGTTGCGGGAGCAGGACCTGGTGGACGAGTACCGGCTGCTGACCTTCCCGGTGGTGCTGGGGCAGGGCCGGCGGCTGTTCCCTGCCGGGAGTGAGCCTGCCGGGCTGGAGTGCCTGTCGGCCGAACGGGTGGGCGCCGCCGTCCTCACCCGCCATGGGAGGGCGGCACGGTGACGGTTCGTTTCCTCGCCCTGTACGAGACCCCCGCCGACCCCGAGGCATTCGACCGGCACTACCGCGAGGTGCACATCCCGCTCGGCCGACGGCTGCCCGGTCTGCGCCGCTACACGGTCGGCCGGGAGACGGCACCGGTGCGCGGGGGTGCGCCGTACTACCTGGTCGCGACGCTGGAGTGGGACTCGGCGGCGGAGTTGCGCGCGGCGTTCGCCTCGCCCGAGGGGCGCGCGACGGCGGCGGACGCGGCGCGTCTGGCGGAGCTGGCGCCCGTCCACAGCCTGATCCTCACCCTTGAGGAGGACGTGCTGCAGCCGGCCCCGCCCGCCGCGCCGATCGCGAAGTGCGGGATGCAGAGCGTGACGTGACTGCGGAGTGTCGCGTTATGCACGCTTACGCCCGATCCATCAAGATGTGCGCGAAATCATCCTGTCGTGTATGTCCGGTGGAGAGGGGTTCCCACGGTGAGCAGCGCATCGATGCCGCCGCACGGCTTCGTGACCGTCCGGGGGCGCGGCTACCGCCCCGGTCAGGTCGACGCGTACATGGAGGAGTTGTCGTACGACCGCGACGCCGCGTGGGAACGGGCCGCGCGGCTGACCGTGCTCGCCAAGGACATGGAGGCGGAGGCCGCTCGGATGCGCGAGGCCGTCGCCCAGCTCCCACCGCAGGATTACGAGTCGCTCGGGGAGGGCGCACGGCGTTTGTTCCAGTTCGTACTGGAGGAGGCGGAGGACCTTCGTGAGCGCACGCGGCGTGCAGCGCACGAGCACATCGCGCAGGCCGAAGCGCGCGCCGAGAGCGTACGCCGGGAGGCGCAGGAAGCGGCGGACGCGCTCTGCGCGGAAGCCGACGAATGCGCCCACCGACTGCTCCTCGCCGCGCGCACCGAGGCCGACGACATCCGCGTCGGCGCCCGGCGTGCGGTGAAGGAAGAGCGCTCGGAGGCGCTCACCGCGTTGCGCGAGGCACGGCAGCGCACCACCGGCATGCTCGCCGAGCAGTCCCGGGGGTACGCCGAGCGGTGGGCCGAGGCCGAGCGCGAGGAGGCGGAGCGGATCGCCGCACTGGACGCTCGGTACGCCGAGCGGGTGAGCCGGGCCGAGGCCGCACTGTCCGACGCCGAGCGGGCCCTCGGGGAGGCCGAGGAGTACGCGCGGCGCAGCCAGGAAGAGGCACACGCGCGTGCCGCCGAGATCATCGCCGACGCGCGCGTGCGTGAGGAGCGCATCGCCCGGCAGACGGAACAGGTGCTGCGCGAGCACGGCGAGACCTGGGACGTCGTCCAGGCGACCATGGACGAGGTCCGCAGCAGCCTGATCTCCCTGACCGGCGGAGCGGTCCTGGAATAGCGTCGCCCCTCCGTCCTCCGGCTCCGGCCGGCATCGAGTCCGAGCCGTCCGGCTTCGTGCGCCCCGAGTTGTGCGCTGGTGCCGTGCCCGGGGTTGTGCGCTTGGGCCGTGCGCCTGGGGCGTGCGCACCGGGTCGTACCCGTGGGCGCCGGGTAGTGCGTAGGGGTAGTGCATGCGGGCCCATGCGCCGAGCCCGTCGGCGGACGCCGGTGCGCCGGGGGCGTGCGCCCGCGCCGGCCGCGAGTCCCCGGCGCCCGGCGAAGAGCCCCCACCCCGTCCTGGAGCCACTGGCAAGCCCCGGCCCAGCCGAGTCCCCGCGCCCAGCAACAAGCCTCCCGCACCCCCGCTACCCGCTCTTCCGCACCGCCCCGGCCAGGATCCAGCCCTCCACCGCCTCGTACTGGTGCCGCTGCTGTTCTGCCTTGGTGCGGCCCGAGGCGATCGTGCCGAGCCAGCCGAAGAGGAAGCCGGCCGGGATGGAGACGATGCCGGTTGTGGTGAACGGGAACCAGTTGAAGTCGGCGTGCGGGAAGGCCGAGACCGGTGAGCCGGAGACCAGATTGGTGCCCGGCATGAGCAGCAGCACGGTCAGCGTGCCCCCGATCAGCGTCGCCAGCAGCCCGCTGCGGGTGTAGCGGCGCCAGAACAGCCCGTACACCAGGGCGGGCGCGATGGCCGAGGCGCCCAGGCAGAAGGAGAGCGTCACCAGGGGCTGCAGGCTGTGGTGCTGCACCATCGTGGCGAGCAGGATCGTGGGCACGCCTATGGCGAGCGCCGAGACGCGGGCGAGGGCCATCTCGCGCGGGGCCGGCATCTCCTGCACGCGGGCCGCGAACACGTCGTGGGCGAGGGAGTTGGCGCAGGCGAGGATCATCCCGGCGACCGAGGCGAGCAGGGTCAGGAAGATCGCCGTCGTCACCATGGTGAACAGGAAGGTCTCCGCCGTGGACACGTCCGCGCCGAACACCGCCCGCGAGCCCAGCAGATACGCGGTGTTGCCCTGCGGGTCGGCGCCGGCGATCACGGCTCGGCCGACCAGCGCCGTGGCGCCGAACCCGACCACCGTGATGATCAGCACGAACAGGGCGACGATCGACACCGCCCAGGACATCGAGCGGCGCACCTGGCGGGCACTGGAGGCGGTGTACATGCGCATGGTGATGTGCGGCAGGACGGCACCGCCGAGCACCACCGTCAGCTCGGAGGCGATCATGTCGAGGCGGGACCTGCCCGATGTGCCGAACTGCAGCCCGGAGCGCAGGAAGGCGGGCCCGGCGCCGCTCTGCCGCGAGGCCGCGGCGAACAGCGCCCCCGGATCCCAGTCGAAGTGGCGCAGGATCAGCACGGCCACCACGGCGCCGGACCCGACCAGCATCACGATCTTCAGGATCTGGATGAGCGCGGTGCCCTTCATGCCGCCGATCGCCGCATAGGCGATCATCAGGGCGCCCAGCCCGACGACGCACGCGGTCTTCAGCGACTCGTCGGTGAAGCCCAGGATGAACGCCATCAGCTGCCCGGTTCCGGCGAGTTGGACCAGCATCAGCGGCAGCAGCGCGGCGATCGTCACCGCGCAGGCCGTGATGCGCACGCAGCGTCCCGGCAGCCGGCGGGCGAGCGCGTCGCCCATGGTGAACCGGCCCGCGTTGCGCAGCGGTTCGGCGAGCAGGAACATCAGCAGCATCAGCGACAGCGCGGTGCTCAGGGCGAGGACGACTCCGTCGTAGCCGCACAGGGCGATCACTCCGCCGGTGCCGAGGACGGTGGCCGCGGAGATGTAGTCCCCCGCGATGGCGAGGCCGTTGCGCAGCGGGGACAGGGAGTTGTAGCCGGTGTAGAACTCGTCGAGGTCGTCGCGGTCGGGGCCGGTCATCACGCACAGCAGCAGGGTCACCGTGGCGACGGTGGAGAAGGCGACCAGGGACATGGACTGGGCCGTGCCGCTGAAACCGGCGAAGCCCCCCACGGCCGGAGTGCCGGCGGCGGCGGTCATCGGGCGGCTCCTCGGCGTGCGTTCAGTTCGGCCTCCTTGCGGATGCGGTCCGCGAGCGGATCGACGTGCCGGCGTGCGGTGTGCTCGTACAGCGCGATCGCGAGCCAGGTGACCGGGACCTGGATCGCGGCGAGCAGGAGACCGGCGGGGATGCCGTCGGCGACCGTGCGCGTCATCACGCCGGGTGCGGCGGCGGACAGCACCAGGAACAGCGTGAAGTAGCCCAGCGCGGTGAGCGTGGCCGTACGCCGCTGCCAGCGGTAGGCGCTGCGCAGCACCCGCAGGTCGCTGTGGTGGCCGAGGGCTTCACGGGGCGGTCGGCGGTCCGGGCGGGTCGGCTGCGGGGGTGGGGGCTGCCAGGGGTAGGTGAGGGAGGCGGAGGGTGGTGGGTCGTAGGAGGAGGGCGGTGAGTCGTAGGGGGAGGGTGGGCCGTAGGCGGGGTGGGGCGGTCGGTACGGAGGGCGGGGCGGCTCGTAGGGCGGATGGGGCGGGGTGTACGACGGGCGCGGCGGGTCGTAGGACATCCCGGGGCTCCTTGCGTGGCTCGGGTCCGTGGCGGCGGACCGCAGGGAGGTGGGGGGCGTGGAGCCACGCACGCTACTCGCGAGTTCCGGGCCGCGTGACGTTTTCACCAAACTGGCCAGTCGGTATGCGCTTACTACGGAAGACGCGCGCCGAGGGGGCCTGTTACCGGCGTTAACCTGCGTTCTTGCGGCGGACGCCGGCGGGCGGGGTCACTCGTCGCGCACCGGGAACCGCCGCGGCGCCACCAGAAGCAGCACCAGGAAGGCCAGTGCCGCCGCGGCCGCCGCGCCGAGGTACACCGCGTGCACCGCGTCGGCGATCGCGCGCCGGGTCGCCTCGGGGGCCCTGCCGGCGTCCAACGCGCGCGTGACGGTGTCCAGATCGCCCGCCCCGCCCAGCCGCGCGGCGAGCACCCCGTTGGCGACGGCGCCGAACAGCGAGGCGCCCACGGTCTGTCCGGTCTGCCGGCAGAACAGCACGGACGCGGTCGTGGTGCCCCGCTCCGACCAGCCCACCGTCGACTGCACCCCGACGATCAGCGGCAGCTGGAACAGCCCGAGCGCCGCGCCCAGCAGGAGCATCAGCAGCGTCGGCTGCCACCACGAGCCGGGGTAGGGCAGGAACGGGAACGCGCACAGGATCAGCGCGGCCACACCGATGCCGAGCAGCGCGGTGTCGCGGAAGCCGATGCGGCGGTAGACGTGCTGGCTGAGCGCCGCCGACACCGGCCAGCTGAGCGTCCACACCGACAGCACGAAACCGGCGGCCACGGGCGCGAGTCCGAGCACCGACTGCGCGTACGTCGGCAGGAACACGCTCGGCGCCACCATCAGCAGCCCCAGCGCGCCGAGCGCCAGGTTGACGGCCGCGATCGTCCGGCGCCGCCACACCCACCCCGGGATGATCGGCTGCGCCGCCCGCCGCTCCACCACGACCACCACTCCGGCCAGTGCCAGGCCCGTGCCGAAGAGCGTGAGCGACGGCGCCGACAGCCACGGCCAGGCGACCCCGCCCTGCACCAGCGCGGTCAGCAGCACGCCGCCGCACGCGAACACCGCGAGCGCCCCGGCCCAGTCCACGCGCGCGTGGCCGCCGTCTTCCGGTGTCTCCCGCTCGGGCTCGTGCAGATGACGGACGATCAGCCACAGCGCGGCCGCGCCGATCGGCAGGTTGACCAGGAAGATCCAGCGCCAGTCGGCGTACGCGGCGAGCAGCCCGCCGAGCCCCGGCCCCGCCACCGCCGACACCGCCCACACGGTGGACAGCTTGGACTGGATCTTCGGGCGCTCCGCGAGCGGGTACAGATCGGCGGCGAGCGTCTGCACGGTGCCCTGCAACGCCCCGCCGCCCAGCCCCTGCACGATCCGGAACGCGATCAGCGCGGCCATGTTCCAGGCGCCCGCGCACAGCAGCGAGCCCAGCAGGAACACGGCCGCGCCCGTCACCAGCACCGGCTTGCGGCCGAAGGTGTCGGACAGCTTGCCGTAGAGGGGGAGCGTGACGGTCACGGCGAGCAGATAGCCGGAGAACAACCAGGAGAAGACGGAGAACCCGCCGAGGTCGCCGACGATCTGCGGTACGGCCGTGGAGACGACGGTGGCGTCGAGCGCGGCCAGCGCCATCGCCAGCATCAGCGCGGCGACGACGGCGCCTCGGCGCCGGGTGTCCTGCTCGCGGAGCCTGCCGCCGCGTATCGCGGGTGTCGTACCCCCCACCGGATCCCCTCCCGTGCCCCTTGCACCTATTTCCGGTACGACAGCTTCCCACGGCAGCCGGAACTTGACCCTGACGCAAGGGCAGGGTGGAGGCTTTTCGCGCCGAAGGGTGGAGACGACCCCGAGGAGGGCTCCGCCCGGGGGTGGAGCACCCCTAGGGGTACCTCCGTACTACGGCCCGGGGAGGGTTCGTCCCCCCGGAGGACGAGAGGGGCGGGGCCCGGTCCTTAACCTGGCTTTACGCCGCTGGGGGGCGGCTGACCGCACCGGCGGGGTGGGGTTCTCCCCCGGGAAAGAGGGGGCTTCGCACCAGCGCGCGAGGGCCCCGCCGACCGCGAGACTCGACGACGTACCCGAGACGACGCCCTGGCACGCCGGGGCACCACTCACCGATTTGCCGACCGACATAGGAGACATACCGTGACATCGGCTGTGACCATTCCCAGGCACGGGGGCACTGGAGGGCGTACGGCCGTTGCCGCGCGGGCGCGGCAGGTCGTGAAGGCGTACGGGGCCGGCGAGACCCGTGTCGTCGCCCTCGACCACGTCGACGTGGACATCGCGCGGGGCCAGTTCACCGCCATCATGGGCCCCTCGGGGTCCGGCAAGTCCACGCTCATGCACTGCCTCGCCGGGCTCGACACCGTCACCAGCGGCAAGATCTACCTGGACGAGACCGAGATCACCGGCCTGAAGGACAAGAAGCTCACCCAGCTGCGCCGGGACCGGATCGGCTTCATCTTCCAGGCGTTCAACCTGCTGCCGACGCTGAACGCCCTCGAGAACATCACGCTGCCCATGGACATCGCGGGGCGCAGGCCGGACAAGGCCTGGCTGGACCGCGTGGTGGAGACCGTCGGGCTCGCCGGACGCCTCAAGCACCGGCCGGCCCAGCTCTCCGGCGGTCAGCAGCAGCGCGTCGCCGTGGCCCGCGCCCTCGCCGCCCGCCCGGAGATCATCTTCGGGGACGAGCCGACCGGAAACCTCGACTCGCGCGCCGGCGCCGAAGTCCTCGGCTTCCTGCGCCGCTCGGTGGACGAACTCGGCCAGACCATCGTGATGGTCACCCACGACCCCGTCGCCGCCTCCTACGCCGACCGCGTGCTCTACCTCGCCGACGGCCGGATCGTCGACGAGATGTACCAGCCGACGGCCGATCAGGTCCTGGACCGCATGAAGGACTTCGACGCCCGGGGGCGCACGTCATGACCGTCCTGAAGACCTCCCTGCGCAACTTCTTCGCGCACAAGGGCCGCATGGCGCTCTCGGCGATCGCGGTCCTGCTGTCGGTGGCCTTCGTGAGCGGGACCCTCGTCTTCACCGACACGATGAACACCACCTTCGACAAGCTGTTCCAGGCCACGGCCTCGGACGTGACGGTCAGCGCGAAGGGCTCCTCCGACACCGGTGAGACCACCTCCCGCACCGGCAGGCCGCCGGTCATGCCGGCCTCCGTGGTCGGCAAGGTCCGCGGGGCCCAGGGCGTGCGGAAGGCCGAGGGCACGGTGTTCTCCACCTCGGTGACCGTCATCGACGCCAAGAAGGACAAGCTGTCGCCGAGCAGCGGCGCGCCCACCATCGTCGGCAGCTGGAACGGCAACGACGCCCGCACCATGAAGATCACCTCCGGTACGGCGCCCAGGGGCCCGGACCAGGTCATGGTCGACGAGGACACCGCTTCCAAGCACCACCTGAAGCTCGGTGACGACATCGGCGTGATCTCGGTCGTCGGCACGCACCACGCGCGCGTGTCCGGCATCGCCGCCTTCAAGGTCACCAACCCCGGCGCGGCGATCTTCTACCTGGACACGAAGACCGCCCAGCAGATCCTGGTCGGCCGGACCGGTGTCTACACCAACGTCAACGTCACCGCCGCCCAGGGCGTGACGAACGACCAGCTGAAGAAGAACGTCTCGGCCGCCCTCGGCCACGGCTACAAGGTGCAGACCGCCAAGGAGGTCGCCGACGCCAACCAGAAGAGCGTCGAGAGCTTCCTGAAGGTCATGAAGTACGCGATGCTCGGCTTCGCCGGGATCGCCTTCCTCGTCGGCATCTTCCTGATCATCAACACCTTCTCCATGCTGGTCGCCCAGCGCACCCGCGAGATCGGCCTGATGCGCGCCATCGGCTCCTCCCGCAAGCAGGTCAACCGGTCCGTGCTGATCGAGGCGCTGCTGCTCGGCGCGATCGGCTCCGTGCTCGGCGTCGGCGCGGGCGTCGGCATCGCGGTCGGCCTGATGAAGCTCATGGGCACGATGGGCATGCATCTGTCCACGGACGACCTGACCGTCGCCTGGACGACCCCGGCCGTCGGCCTGCTCCTCGGCGTCGTGGTCACCGTCCTGGCCGCCTACCTGCCCGCCCGGCGCGCCGGCAAGGTCTCCCCGATGGCCGCCCTGCGCGACGCCGGCGCCCCGGCCGACGCCAAGGCCGGCACCGTCCGCGCCGTGATCGGACTGCTCCTCACCGCCGCCGGCGGCTGGAGCCTGTACGTCGCCGCGACCGCCGACAAGGCCAAGGCCGGCTCGGGCTGGCTGGGCCTGGGCGTGGTCGCCACGCTGATCGGCTTCGTCGTCATCGGCCCGCTGCTGGCCGCCGGACTGGTCCGGGTCCTCGGCGCGGTCATGCTGCGGATGTTCGGTCCCGTGGGCCGGATGGCCGAGCGCAACGCGCTGCGCAACCCGCGCCGCACCGGCGCCACCGGCGCGGCCCTGATGATCGGCCTGGCCCTGGTGGCCTGCCTGTCGGTGGTCGGCTCCTCCATGGTGGCCTCCGCCACCGACCAGCTCGACAAGACCGTCGGGACGGACTTCATCATCTCGCCCGACAACCAGCAGCTGATCAAGCCGCAGGAGGTCCAGGCCGTCAAGTCCGCCCCGGGCCTGGCGCGGGTCACCGAGTACCGGCCGGCCCAGGCCGACTTCACCACCCCGGACGGCAGGACCCTCAAGGACACCGCCATCACGGGTGCCGACCCGACCTACGCGACCGACCTGCGCACCAAGACGGTCGCCGGTGACCTCAAGGACGCCTACCGGCCCGACTCGATGTCGGTCCACCAGAAGTTCGCCGAGGACCACGGCATCCACCTCGGCTCCAGGATCACCGTGGCCTTCCAGGACGGCTCCACGGCCCACCTGACGGTGCGCGCGATCACCAGCGACGACACCGTCATCGACAAGGGCGCGATGTACACCTCCCTGGCCACCATGGCCAAGTACATCCCCGCCGACAGGATGCCGCTGGACGAGCTGGTCTTCGCCTCCGCCAAGGACGGACAGCAGGCCGCCGCCTACAAGGCGCTCAAGACCGCGCTGCACAGGTATCCGGAGCTGACCGTGCGCGACCAGACCGACTACAAGAAGGCGCTGAAGGACCAGATCGGCCAGCTGCTGAACATGATCTACGGCCTGCTGGCCCTGGCGATCATCGTCGCGGTCCTGGGTGTGGTGAACACCCTGGCCCTGTCGGTGGTCGAGCGGACCCGGGAGATCGGCCTCATGCGGGCCATCGGCCTCTCCCGCCGCCAGCTGCGCCGCATGATCCGCCTGGAGTCCGTGGTGATCGCCGTCTTCGGTGCCCTGCTCGGCCTCGGCCTGGGCATGGGCTGGGGCGCGACCGCCCAGAAGCTCCTGGCGCTCCAGGGCCTGAAGGTCCTCGACATCCCCTGGCCGACGATCATCACGGTCTTCATCGCCTCGGCCTTCGTGGGCCTGTTCGCCGCGCTGATCCCGGCGTTCCGGGCGGGCCGCATGAACGTCCTGAACGCCATCGCGACGGACTAGCCGCTCAGGCTGGACCGACGCCACGACCACCGCATACGGGGGTTGCGGGGGAAAGGCCCGGTGCCGGGAAGTCTTCGAGGACTTCCCGGCACCGGGTTCTTTTGTCCTCAAGGGAAACAGGGGTTGTCCACAGGCCCGGCACCAACCCCGGCGGAGTCGTACGCTGGACACCCCCGGCCGTCACACGCGTCGGGTTATTCGCGTTGCCCACCACCGGACGGAAAGCCCCTCCATGAGCCTGCACGGTCTGCTCGACGCCGTCGTCAAGGACCCCGCCCTCGCGGAAGCGATTCAGGCGGCCGCGGACGGCAACCGCATGCACATCGACCTCGTCGGGCCCCCGGCGGCCCGTCCCTTCACGGTCGCCGCCCTCGCCCGCACGGCGGGCCGCCCGGTGCTCGCGGTCACGGCCACGGGCCGAGAGGCCGAGGACCTGGCGGCGTCCCTGCGCTCCCTGCTGCCCGCCGAGGGCGTCGTGGAGTACCCCTCCTGGGAGACCCTCCCGCACGAGCGGCTCAGCCCGCGCAGCGACACCGTCGGCCGCCGCCTCGCCGTCCTGCGCCGCCTGGCCCACCCCAGCCCGGACGACCCCGGGACCGGCCCCGTCTCCGTCGTCGTCGCACCCGTGCGCTCCGTGCTGCAGCCCCAGGTCAAGGGCCTCGGCGACCTGGAGCCGGTGTCCCTGAGGACCGGCCGGACCGCCGACCTGAACGACGTCGTGGAAGCCCTCGCGGCCGCCGCCTACGCGCGCGTGGAGCTCGTCGAGAAGCGCGGCGAGTTCGCCGTGCGCGGCGGCATCCTGGACGTCTTCCCGCCCACCGAGGAACACCCGCTGCGCGTGGAGTTCTGGGGCGACGACGTCGAGGAGATCCGCTACTTCAAGGTCGCCGACCAGCGCTCCCTCGAAGTCGCCGAGCACGGCCTGTGGGCACCCCCGTGCCGCGAGCTGCTGCTCACCGACGACGTCCGCGCACGCGCGCGTGCCCTCGCCGAGGAGCACCCGGAGCTGGGCGAACTCCTGAACAAGATCGCCGAGGGCATCGCGGTCGAGGGCATGGAGTCCCTCGCCCCCGTCCTGGTGGACGACATGGAGCTGCTGCTCGACGTCCTCCCCAAGGGCGCGATGGCCGTGGTCTGCGACCCCGAGCGGGTACGCACGCGTGCCGCCGACCTCGTGGCCACCTCCCAGGAGTTCCTGCAGGCCTCCTGGGCGGCCACCGCAGGCGGCGGCGAGGCCCCGATCGACGTCGGCGCCGCCTCCCTGTGGTCCATCGCCGACGTCCGCGACCGCGCGCGCGAGCTGGACATGATGTGGTGGTCGGTGTCCCCCTTCGCCGCCGACGAAGAGCTCGACGCGGACACCCTCAAGCTCGGCATGCACGCACCCGAGGCCTACCGCGGCGACACCGCGCGGGCCCTCGCCGACACCAAGGGCTGGCTCGCCGACGGCTGGCGCGCGGTCTTCGTCACCGAGGGCCACGGCCCGGCCGCCCGTACGGCGGAGGTGCTCGGCGGCGAGGGCATCCCCGCCCGCCTGGACGCCGACCTCGGCGACCTCAGCCCCTCCGTCGTGCACGTCTCCTGCGGCTCGATCGAGTACGGCTTCGTGGACCCGGCACTGAAGCTCGCCGTGCTCACCGAGACCGACCTGTCCGGCCAGCGCGCGACCGGCCGCGAGGGCGCCCGGATGCCGGCCCGCCGCCGCAAGACCATCGACCCGCTCACCCTGGAGCCGGGCGACTACATCGTCCACGAACAGCACGGCGTCGGCCGCTACATCGAGATGGTGCAGCGCACGGTGCAGGGCGCCACCCGCGAGTACCTGGTGGTCGAGTACGCGCCCGCCAAGCGCGGCCAGCCCGGCGACCGCCTCTACATCCCCACCGACCAGCTGGAGCAGATCACCAAGTACGTCGGCGGCGAGGCACCCACCCTGCACCGCCTGGGCGGCGCCGACTGGACGAAGACCAAGGCACGCGCGAAGAAGGCGGTCAAGGAGATCGCCGCCGACCTGATCAAGCTCTACAGCGCGCGCATGGCCGCCCCCGGCCACTCCTTCGGCGCCGACACGCCCTGGCAGCGCGAGCTGGAGGACGCCTTCCCCTACGCCGAGACCCCCGACCAGCTCACCACCATCGCCGAGGTCAAGGAGGACATGGAGAAGTCCGTCCCCATGGACCGCCTGATCTGCGGCGACGTCGGCTACGGCAAGACCGAGATCGCGGTACGGGCCGCCTTCAAGGCCGTACAGGACGGAAAGCAGGTCGCGGTCCTGGTGCCGACGACCCTGCTGGTGCAGCAGCACTTCGGGACGTTCTCCGAGCGGTACGCGCAGTTCCCGGTGAGCGTGAAGGCGCTGTCCCGCTTCCAGACCGACACCGAGGCCAAGGCCGTCCTGGAGGGCCTGAAGGAGGGCTCGGTGGACATCGTCATCGGCACCCACCGGCTGTTCTCCTCCGAGACCAGGTTCAAGGACCTGGGCCTGGTCATCGTCGACGAGGAGCAGCGCTTCGGCGTCGAGCACAAGGAGCAGCTGAAGAAGCTGCGCGCCAATGTCGACGTGCTGACGATGTCCGCGACCCCGATCCCCCGGACCCTCGAGATGGCCGTGACCGGCATCCGCGAGATGTCCACGATCACCACGCCCCCGGAGGAGCGCCACCCGGTGCTCACCTTCGTCGGACCGTACGAGGAGAAGCAGATCGGCGCCGCCATCCGCCGCGAACTGCTGCGCGAGGGCCAGGTCTTCTACATCCACAACCGCGTCGAGTCCATCGACCGCGCTGCGGCGAGACTGCGCGAGATCGTCCCCGAGGCACGCATCGCCACGGCCCACGGCCAGATGTCGGAGTCGACGCTGGAGCAGGTCGTCGTCGACTTCTGGGAGAAGAAGTCCGACGTGCTCGTCTCGACCACGATCGTCGAGTCCGGCATCGACATCTCCAACGCCAACACCCTCATCGTGGAGCGCGGCGACACCTTCGGCCTGTCCCAGCTGCACCAGCTGCGCGGCCGCGTCGGCCGCGGCCGTGAGCGCGGTTACGCCTACTTCCTCTACCCGCCGGAGAAGCCGCTGACGGAGACCGCGCACGAGCGCCTGGCCACCATCGCCCAGCACACCGAGATGGGCGCGGGCATGTACGTGGCGATGAAGGACCTGGAGATCCGCGGCGCGGGCAACCTGCTCGGCGGCGAGCAGTCCGGGCACATCGCGGGCGTCGGCTTCGACCTGTACGTCCGCATGGTCGGCGAGGCGGTCGCGGACTACCGGCGCCAGCTGGAGACCGGCGAGATCGAGGAGGAGGCGCCGCTCGAGGTCAAGATCGAGCTGCCCGTCGACGCGCACGTCCCGCACGACTACGCGCCCGGCGAGCGGCTGCGCCTGCAGGCCTACCGCTCCATCGCCTCCGCCAACTCCGAGGAGGACATCAAGGCCGTCCGTGAGGAACTCACCGACCGCTACGGCAAGTTGCCCGAACCGGTGGAGAACCTGCTGCTGGTGGCCGGGCTCAGGATGCTCGCTCGCGCGTGCGGCGTCGGCGAGATCGTGCTCCAGGGCACCAACATCCGCTTCGCGCCGGTGGAGTTGCGCGAGTCGCAGGAGCTGCGGGTCAAGCGCCTCTACCCCGGCACGGTCATCAAGCCGGCCGTGCACCAGGTGCTGGTCCCGCGCCCGAAGACCGCGAAGGTCGGCGGCAAGCCGCTGGTCGGCCGTGAACTGCTGGGCTGGGTCGGTGAGTTCCTCGCCTCGATCCTGGGGTCGTAGGCGTCGCTAGGGGGGTCCTGCGTAAGGGGGGCATGAGGACCGGTGAGCCGGCGGCGGCGACCGGCGCGCCGCCGCGCGCCCTGCGCCACCACGAACCGGCGGGCCTGATCACCTCCCAACGCGCCGCCAGCGGCTACCGAGCACACCGCAGTCGGGGCGGCCGACCCGGACGAGCGGGGTGTGGCCGGGCTGCCACACGCGGACCACGGCCCGCTGCTCGGGGCTGTACCCGGAGCGGCCGGCCATCGGTGCCTCAATCGCCCCCGGCGCCCCCCCTGATGCCAACGTCAGGGGCAAGCTCCCCGGCGGCCCGTTGTGAGCGGGCTCATGCGCGTGCCGGCCGTGCTCCCCCCGTACGGCACCGGCATGCCCCAACTCGGCCACCGGTCGCCCGAAAAACCGCCTTGGCCCCCATCTGAAGTGGGCCTCGCGGCGGTTACCGTAAGGGACGGAACGATTCCGCCTGTGTCCGACGGGCGGACCCGGGCGAGTGAGGGGGGACGCACCGTGGCGCGTCCGAGGGGTGCGGTGGTCGCCGCCGTGGCCGTACTGGTCGCCGTGGCCGGCTGCAAGTCCGGGCAGAGCAAGGGCACCTCCGGTGCCGGTGCCGGGGGCAGCGGCGCGGTCCTGGCCGCCGTCGACGCCCTGACCGTCAAGGGCCGGGCACCCAAGACCGGTTACTCGCGGGCCCGGTTCGGCACCGCGTGGGCCGACACCGACTCCAACTCCTGCGACACCCGCGACGACATACTCAAACGCGACCTGAAGGCCGTGAGGTTCACCGGCGGCACCTGCAAGGTCTCCTACGGCCTGCTCGAGCCCGACCCCTACTCCGGCAAGGACATCACCTACCGGCGCGGCAGCAGCCAGGTCGACATCGACCACGTCGTCCCCCTCTCCGACGCCTGGCAGAAGGGCGCCCAGTACTGGGACGCAAGCAAGCGCATAGCGCTGGCCAACGACCCCCTCAACCTCATCGCGGTCGACGCGAGCACCAACCGCGGCAAGGGCGACGGCGACGCCGCCACCTGGCTCCCGCCCAACGGCAAGTACCGCTGCACCTATGTGGCCGCCCAGGTCGCCGTGAAGAAGAAGTACGGCCTGTGGGTCACCGCCGCCGAGAAGGCCGCCATGAAGAGGGTCCTCGACGGCTGCCCCGCCCAGAAACTCCCCACGGGTGGCAACCCCACCAAGGCACCGGAACGTTTCCGCGCCCGCTGAGCCGCGGACCGGGGGAAACACGGATGCGCCACGGCCGGGCCGGCGGGCAGCATGGCGGAATGCGCGATCTGCTGTGGGAGGACGTCTCCGGCTGGTTCGACCCCGAGGAGACGGGCGCGCTGCCCGACCTGAGCGTGCCCGGTACCTCGGCCGAGGACTGGCAGGCTCTCCTCGACCTGGTCGTGGCGAGCGGCTGGCGGCACGAGTACCTGGAGGGTGACGCCGTACGGCCCCTGCCGCGGGCGGCGCACGTGCTCGGCCGGCCCCCCGGCGCCGAGTGCCCGCAGCTGCGGGTGTGGCCGGTGCCCGGAATGCTCGCCGTCTTCCGCTTCCTCGGGGCCGAGGAGATCGACTTCGACGTCGACCTGCGGGAACTGCAGGGCCAGGAACGGCTGGACCTCTTCTGCGGATTCCTGCGGTCCCTCGGCCGGCACCTGCACAAGCCCGTGCTGATGGACCCCGAGGGCGCCTGCGGCCATCCGTTCCTCGGATACGACCCGCTGACCGACCGCGTGGCCCGCACGGCCGGTGCGCCGCCGCACCCGCCCCGCTGACCGGCGAAAACCGTTACCCGGGCCGGGGGCGCGCCGCCTACCGTGAGCGCCATGCACGTCAGGGTGAGCAGCATCGCCGAGCGGCCCGACCGGCTGCCGGTGTTGTTCGAGATGGCCGACACATGGCCCGAGTTCGTGACCAACGACCCCGTGGGCAACGCCCACTACGGCCGTATCCCCGCCGAACTGCCGCAGTATGCGTTGTTCGCCGAGGACGAGCACGGCGACATCGTCGCCCACGCCTTCAGCGTCCCCTTCGCCCTCGACACCGACGGCCGGCGCGCCCTGCCCGCGCGCGGCTGGGACCAGATCCTGTTGTGGGCCTTCGCCGACCTGCGCCGCGGCACCCGCCCCGACACGGTGAGCGCGATCTCGGTCACCATCGCCCCGCACGCCCAGGGCCACGGCCTGTCCGCGGTGATGCTCTCGGCGATGCGGGAGAACGCCCGCGCGCTCGGCTTCCGCGAGGTCGTCGCCCCCGTCCGTCCCAGCGCCAAGCACCGCGAACCACACACCCCGATCACCGAGTACGTCCACCGGGTCCGCCCCGACGACCTGCCCGAGGACCCGTGGCTGCGCGTCCACGCGCGCGCCGGAGCCACCATCGACTCCATCGCGCCGGCCTCCATGACCGTGGGCGCCTCGCTGGAGGAGTGGCGCCGCTGGACCGGGCTGCCGTTCGACACCGCGGCCGACGTCGAGGTGCCCGGCGCACTGGTCCCGGTCCGCTGTGAACCGCAGCGCGGATACGCCGTCTACGTCGAGCCCAACGTGTGGATGCGGCACCCGCTGTGAGCGGGCGCCGCGTCCACTCCCCCGGTCAGGCGGTCTTCAGGCCCTTCAGGCTGCCCAGGATCTGCGTCGTCACCTTCTTCGCGGTGGCGGCTCCGTTGTCGGTGCCCGCCGTCGACAGCACGGTGATCACGGAGTTGCCGGTACGCGCCGCGATGAGTGTCGAGCCGTTCTGCCACGCACCGCTCGTCAGCGTCATCGTGTAGGCCTCGTCACCGAGCCCGGCCGTGGACGTGCCCGTGAGCTTCACCTTGGCGTGAGCGTCGGTGTCCGTGAAGGCGGCGCACTCGCCGGCGACGGTCTGCAGCCGCTTCATCACGGTGTTCGCCGTGGTGCCCTGGAACGTGTCGATCTCCTGGGCCACTTCCTCGGTCTTGCCGTGGTTCACGTAGTCGTTCTGCGCGAACGACACGCCTCCCTTGAAGCCGGTCACCTGTATCCAGGACGTGCCCTCCAGCCGGGTGCAGTCCGGCTTCGCGGTGCTCCGGGCGGCGGGGGAGAGGAACTGGGTGCCGCTGTCGGAGGCACCGTCGGACTCGGGGGCGAACCCGGACGGGAAGACCGACGCCGGCGCCAGCGCCTTCTTCAGCTGCGTACCGGTGGCGAGACCGGCGTTCAGGTCCTTCGCGTCGGCCGGCTTGGCGCCGGTGCCCTCGTGGCCGGCGGAGGAACCGGACGAGCAGGCGGTGAGGGCCAGCGGGAGCGCCGCGACGGCGAGGAGCGTGGCGACACGGGGGGTGAGGCGCATGACAGTCCTTCAGGAGAGCTGGGTGTTACGGGGATGTGTGTACGGCGCGCCGAACGGTGTGCCGTACGGCGTCCGGTCCGGTCCGGCAGCGCGGGGTCGGGCCCGGGCAGCCGGAGCCGGTGGGACAGGTGCGGTGCGCGTGTGCGCGGTGGGGGGGGGTGGGGGTGCGCTGCGCGGGTGCGTGCGGTGCGCGGCCGGCGAGCGGTGTGCGGGGGCGGCGGTGGGACCGGCCGGGCCGGTTCAGGCCGCCTTCTTCCAGTCGCCGCAGCCGCTGGTCTTGAAGTAGGCGTCGCCCGGGCTGATGGTGACGACGGCCGTGCCGGTCACGTTGTCGTTGGCGATCAGCGAGTTCGGCCCGTGCTCGGCGTCCTTGGCGCGCTCCCAGTAGCAGTTGTCGTCGGCGGTGTTCCCGGTCGACCTGTAGGTGCCCGGCGCGATGTCGGTACCGACCTTGAACATGCCTCCGTCGCCGTTCATCGAGGAAGCGGGCGTGCCTTTCGTCCTGGGGCCGACGGCCTCCCAGTCCTTGCAGCCGGTGGACTTGAAGATCTTGTCGGTGGGCTTGATGGTCACGTAACTCGTGCCGGTGACGTTGTCGTTGGCGAGGAGCGACTCCGTCTCGCCCTTGGCGTCCTTGGCGCGCTCCCAGTAGCACATGTCGTCGGTGTTGCCGGTCGTGCGGTAGGTGCCCGGCTTCACGTCCGAGCCGACCTGGTACTCGCCGTCGCCGGCGATCGCGGCGGCCTTCTTCTTGTCCTTGGTGCTGCCGGGCGTGTGCCCGGCGGAGGCGGAAGAGCCCTTGCCACTGCCGCCGGGACCGCCGTCCTTGCCGCTGCTGCCGGCGTTCGCCGACACGGCACCGATGACGACGACCCCCACGACGGCGCCCAGCGCGACCTTGGCTTTCATGCCCATGGCGAATCCCTCCCCAAAACGGCGGCCTCCCCCTCCGGTGGCCGCTGGTTCGCTGGGTCAATAAGAGCAGAGCCTGTGAACCGAGTCAACAAGGTTCACAGCATCCGATGGGTACACGGCGTGAATGCAGGGATCTTGTGTACGCCGGTATGCTCGGCACACACACGGGACGAGGGGGAGTGGGGCCGGTGCAGGACAACGCGACAGAGGTGACCGCTGCCGGAATCGCCCGGCTCGCCGGAGTGGGCCGGGCCGCCGTCAGCAACTGGCGCCGCCGGCACGCCGATTTCCCCAAACCGGTCGGCGGCACCGAGACCAGCCCGTCCTTCGCGCTCGCCGAGGTCGAGGCCTGGCTGCGCAAGCAGGGCAAACTCGCCGAGGTCCCGCTGCGGGAACGGGTCTGGCAGCAGCTCGTGGGACATCCCGAGGGCCCGCTGACCGCCCTGGTGCACGCCGGCTGCGTCCTGCTCCTGATCCACGAGCGCCCCACCGTCTGGCTCGACGCGAGCGCCGGCTCCGACGCACGCCTCGCCGCGATGCTGCCGGGCGCGCTGGAGGAGGTACTGGCGGCGCGTCTCGGCACCGCGCGGGGGCGGCGGGCCGGGCGGGGCGGCTCGGGGGCGTCGAGTGTGAACTCAGGTTCCGAGGTGCCTGGTGTGAGCGCGGGTTTCGGGGTGCCCGGTGTGAACGCCGCCTCTGGGACAGCCGATGTGAACCCGGATTCCGCGGCGCCCGCTGTGGACGCAGCGCGCACGCCCCCCGCTGTGAACTCCTCAACCGCCGAGCAGGCTGTGAACGCCCCACCAGCTGTTCACAACGCCACCGCCGTTCACGGCACCCCCCGCACCCCCCGCACCCCCGCCCTCCGCACCCCCACCGGCCCCCAACTCCTCCCCTCCGCAGCGCTCCTGCGCGGCGTGGCCGAGCTGGCCGCCGAGACCGGGGCACGGCAGGCCTTCGAGTTCCTGCTGGGCCGGCACCTGGATGCCAACCCCCGCCAGTACACGCTCACCCCGGCCGAACTCGCCGGGCTCATGGCCGACCTCGCCGGCCCCGCCCGCACCGTCCTGGACCCCGCCTGCGGCACAGGCGCCCTGCTGCGGGCCGTCGACACCCGCCCCGACCAGGAGCTGTACGCCCAGGACAGCGCGCCCGACCTGGCCGCGCTCACCGCGCTGCGGCTCGCCCTGCACTCCCGGGCCGGCGTACGCGGCGCTGCCGGCGACACCCTGCGCGCCGACGCCTACCCCGAGCTGCGCGCCGACGCCGTGCTGTGCCATCCGCCGTTCAACG
Organism: Streptomyces sp. NPDC001093; assembly: GCF_040298985.1. NCBI lineage: Bacteria > Bacillati > Actinomycetota > Actinomycetes > Kitasatosporales > Streptomycetaceae > Streptomyces > Streptomyces sp. NPDC001093. The sequence goes on from NZ_JBEPBF010000006.1 coordinate 21,578, forward strand.
AGCGTAACTGGGGCCATGACGAACTCGCCTACGACCCCCGCTGGGAGTACGGCTTCCCGGCCCGCACCGAGTCCGAACTGGCCTGGGTGCAGCACGCGCTGGCCCGGCTGGCCGACGGCGGCTCCGCCGTGCTGCTCATGCCGCCGGCCGCCGCCTCCCGCCGTTCCGGGCGCCGGATCCGCGCCGACCTGCTGCGCCGGGGCGCGCTCCGGGCCGTGATCGCGCTGCCGGCCGGGGCGGCGCCGCCGTACAGCATCCCGCTGCACGTGTGGGTGCTGCGCCGGCCCGACCGGACGCCGGCGGCGCCCGAGGTGCTGCTCGTGGACACCGGCAGGTTCGCCAGGGAGGGGCGCGGCGGGCCGGACTGGCCGGCGGTGCGCGAGGCCGTCCTCGACGCCTGGCGTGCCTTCGAGCACGCGGGGCGGCCGGCGGAGCGGCCGGGGCTCGCCCGTTCCGTGCCGGTCATCGAACTCCTCGACGACGACGTCGACCTGGCCCCCGCCCGCCATCTGCCGCCGGCGGCCGCGGCCGACGGCGCGGAGCAGCTCACGGAGGTGCGCGAGCGCCTCGGCACGACCCTGCGCCTGACCGCCGAGCTCACTCCGCCGCCCGCCGCCCCCGCGCCGGGCGCGCGCTGGCCGCTCACCACCATCGGTGAACTCGCGCGCGGGGGCGCGCTGGTGATGCGCGCCGGCGGAAACGGCGGCCACGCGCGCGTGCCCGTCCTCACCGACCACGACGTCCTCGCCGGCACGGCGCCCTCCGGGACGCTTCCGGAGAGCGAAGAGGAGGCGGTGCTGACCGAGCCGGGCGACGTCGTCGTACCGGTGCTGGGCGGCGGCTCGGTGGCGCGCGTGATCGACGAGGCGACGGGGGGCGCCGCCCTGGGGCGCAACCTCGTGCTGCTGCGCCCCGATCGCACGGCGCTCGACCCGTGGTTCCTCGCCGGGTTCCTGCGCGGCACCGCCAACAACCGGCAGGCCAGCAGCTATGCCTCCACCGCGACCCGGCTGGACGTGCGCCGTCTGCAGCTGCCCCGGCTCCCGCTGGACGAACAACGGCGCTACGGCGCGCGCTTCCGCGCACTCGACGAGTTCGAGCGGGCGCTGCGGCTTGCGGGCCGGCTCGGGGAGCAACTCGTGCGCGGGATGTACGACGGGCTGACGGACGGGACGGTGGCACCGGGCTGAGGGCCCGGAGCGCGGCAACGGTTCGGTACACCCGGGACCGGCTGTCCTCGGCGGCCTATACGCTCGGACTCAGCACACACGTCCGCACGCATCAGGCCTCCAGGAGCAGCCATGCAAGGCCACGGCTACGCGCCGCCACCGCCGCAGCCACCCTCGACCGGGGTGCTGGTCGTGTTGCGCGTGATCTTCGTGGCGGTGGCGCTCTTCAGCATCGGATTCCTGGCGTGGGTGGCGCCGCTGCGCGCGGCGATCGTGACCCGCAGGCCCGCCGAGTGGTGGTTCTTCGGCGGATCCGTGACCGTCCTCGGCATCTGCTTCGCACTCTTCAGCACCGACCACACCGACGACTTCAGCTCGCCGAACGGCACTCTGGGCATGAGCATGCTGCTGCTGAACGCCGTCGCCTGTGTCGCCTACTACCTCTACGCGGACATACGCCACTTCCAGCGGCTCCGCCAGGCTTACGCCGGCCAGGTGCCGCTGGGGCCGGGCTACGCATACCCCCAGTCCGTCTCGCCGTTCACCGCGACGACCGCGCCGAGCAGGCCGAGCACGCCGCGCCCCCCGTACGTGCCGGCCCCGATGCCCCACATCCCCGCGCCCCAGCCGCACGTCCCCGCACCGCCCCAGCGCCCGGCGCCCAGCCACATCGAGCAGGTCCGCGCCGAACTGGACGAGCTGAGCGACTACCTGCGCCGGCACGACGGCCGGCCTGACGGCCTGCACGACGGACGGCACGACGGTCACGAGAGCGGACGGTGAGTGTGGCGGCAGGGCGTGTCGTCGCCGGCCGGTATGAACTGTCCACGCTCATCGGACAGGGCGGCATGGGGCAGGTGTGGACGGCGTACGACCGGCGGCTCGACCGGCGCGTGGCGGTGAAGCTGCTGCGCCCCGACAAGGTGGCGGGTCAGGAGGCGGACGAGCTGCGCCGCCGGTTCATGCGCGAGTGCCGGGTGACCGCCCAGGTGGACCACCCCGGCCTGGTGACCGTGCACGACGCGGGCAGCGAGGGCGAGGAACTGTTCCTCGTCATGCAGTACGTCGACGGCGCCGACCTGTCCGACCACCTCGCCGAACACGATCCGTACCCGTGGCAGTGGGCGGTCGCGGTGGCCGCGCAACTGTGCGCCGTGCTGAGCGCCGTGCACGCCGTGCCGATCGTGCACCGCGACCTCAAGCCGCGCAACGTGATGGTGAAGCAGGACGGCACGGTCACCGTGCTCGACCTGGGTGTGGCCTCGGTGATGGACACCGACACCACCCGCCTGACCCACACCGGCTCACCGATCGGCTCGCCCGCCTACATGGCGCCGGAACAGGCGATGGGCGGCGCGGTCGGCCCGTACACCGACCTGTACGCGCTCGGTGTGCTGATGCACGAACTCCTCAGTGGTGACGTGCCGTTCGCGGGCTCGACGGCGCTCGGCGTGCTGCACCGGCACCTGTACGAGCCTCCGCTGCCCGTGCGCCGTATCCGCCCCGAGGTCCCCGAGGCGCTGGAGAGGCTCGTGCTGCGGCTGCTCGCCAAGGACCCGCAGCACCGTCCGGGCTCCGCGCAGGAGGTGTACGAGGACCTGGCGGCGCTCCTGCCCGCGCGCGGGACGCCCACCGGGGCGCCCCTGGACCCCACGCGCCCCTTCCTGCGCCCGCACGCCCCCTGGCCGGACCGCGCGCGGACTCCCGCGCCCCAGCCCGCCCCCGTCGCGCCGGCGCCGCCGGTGGCCGAGAAGCCCGATGTCGCCGCCGCCGTGGACGAGGTCAAGCGCCTGCTCGGGGAGGGGCGCATCACCCAGGCCGTGGACATCCTGGGCGCGATCCTGCCCGCCGCCGCCGAGCAGCACGGCGAGCACTCCCCGGTCGTGCGCACCCTGCGCAAGCAGTACGCGGCCACGCTCATGGACGACGGCCAGTACCGGCGCGCGCTGCCCGAACTGCGCCGCCTCGCCGACGAACGCGCCGCCGAGGCCGGCCAGGCCGACCCGCACTCCCTGCGCTACCGCTACGAGGCCGCGCAGTGCCTGGAGCAGCTGGGCCAGCCGGCGGCGGCGCTCGCCGAGTACCGCGCGCTGCTGCCGTACTACGAGAACCAGTACGTCTCCGGCGACCCGCAGCTCGCCCACGACGTGCGCCGGCGCATCGGCCTTCTGCTGCTCGCCCTCGGCGACCGGCCGTCCGCCCACGACACCCTCGCCCGGCTGCTGATGGACGTGGAGCGGCTGCACGGCCCCGGTTACCCGATGGCCATGGAGATCCGGCGCACCCTGCAATGGCTCGGACAGGTGCGCGGTTAAATATGCCGTTGCCCCGGGAGGTTCCTGTGAACTCCCGTGGCGCGGTATCGACGTAGGGCACACATGCACCAGGGGTGGGTTTCATGGCCGGCCATCGGCAGTCGAAGAAGCACAGATACATCACGTGGGCGGTGGCCGGGGCGGCCGTCGTCGCCGGCGCCGGCATCGCCGCTCAGACCTCCATGGCCGCCACCGCGTGGCCCGCGCAGAACACCTTCACCGGGCGCGCGTTCGACACCTGTGCCGCGCCCTCGCTGTCGGCGATGAAGGCCTGGCACACCGGCTTCTACGGTGCCGCCGCCGTCTATGTGGGCGGCAGGAACCGGGGTTGCGCACAGCCCAACCTCACCGCCTCCTGGGTGAAGTCGGTCAGCTCCCTGGGCTGGAAGCTCGTCCCCCTCTACGTCGGCGCCCAGCCGCCCTGCCAGTCCGGTTCCAACCCGGAGAAGCTGACCTCCGCCACCGCCGCCTCCCTCGGGGCGACGGACGCCGCCGACGCCGTGGCCAAGGCCTCCGCCCTGGGCATGAAGGCGGGCAGCGCGATCTACCTCGACATGGAGGCGTACGACACCACGAACACGTCGTGCAACGACGCCGTGCTGACATATGTGCGCGCCTTCGACAAGGGGCTGCACGCCAAGACGTACCGGGCCGGCTACTACGGCTTCAGCAGTTCCAGCGCCAAGGCCATCGCCACGGCGACGGACAGGACGGACCTGCCGGGCAACCTCTGGTACGCGCTGTGGGACAAGAACAACACGACGACGGCGGACTGGCCGTGGGGTTCCACCCAGTTCACCAACCACAGCCGCGGCCACCAGTACCTGGTCAACAGCAAGGAGTCGCACGGCGGGGTCACGCTCACCGTCGACCGTGACGCGTGGGACGCGCCGGTGGCCATCACCGGCTGAGCCGGGGCCTGCTCCGGCCGGGGGCGCGACGGTGCCCGAAGCGCGTACGAATCGTTGGTCGAATGGGTTGGCCCCGGCCTTCCCACTGCCTACCATCGATCATCGCAAGACTTTGTGCACCGTCGCACAATCTCCCCTCTGGAGGTTTCCTTGCACCGCCGCCGTCGCACCGCGCTCGTCCTCACCGCCGCGATCGCCGCCGCGGCACCCCTGCTGACCGCCTGCGGAAACGATGCGCACGCGGGTGCCGCGGCCGTCGTCGGAGGGCAGCGGATCACCGTCGCCCAGCTGGAGAGCCGGGTCGACGAGGTCCGCAGGGCACAGCGGGCCGCGGTTCCGGACGAGGCCCAGTACCAGCAGGTCCTCGCCTCCACCAGCAGCCTCACCCGGGACACCCTGCACAACATGGTTCTCGACCGGGTGCTGCACCGCGCCGCGCAGGACGCGGGCATCACGGTCAGCCGCAGGGAGGTCGAGCAGATGCGCGCCGGGCTGGAGCAGCAGGCCGGCGGCGCCAAGGGGCTGCAGACCGCCTGGCTGCAGAAGTACGGCATCGCCCCCGCCCACCTCGACGACAACCTCCGGCTCCAGCTGGAGGCGCAGAAACTGGCCCAGCAGCTCGGCACCGACACCACCCAGCCCGCCTTCTGGAAGGCGCTGTCCAAGGCCTCCCAGGAACTCCGCATCGACGTCAACCCGCGCTACGGCGCCTGGGACGTGCAGAAGAGCAGCCGGGTGGACGCCAAGACGCCGTGGGTGCGGGAGGTCACGACGGTGTCGGGCGGGCAGCCGGTGACGGCATAGGGCAGCCGGTCATACGTTCATACGATCGTCCCCGGCCTGTGGACAACCGAATCCGCTCCCTGCCGCCGTGGGTTACGTTCGGAGCGTGAACGCATCCAGCCCCGACCTCGCCCCCGCCGCCGACCCCGGTCGCATCGTCCTGCTCACCACCAGCCACCGCGTCGCGCCCGGCCTGCTGTCCTGGCCCGCCTGGCAGGCCCTGCACGGCGCCGACGCGGTGCTGTGCGCGGACGGCGCGCATCCGCAGCTGCCGTATCTGCGGGAGGCCGGGATAGCGGTGGAGGAGGCGTCCCCGATCGCGCAGGAGCTGGTCGACGCCTGCGCCGGCGGGCGGACGGTGGTGGTCGTGGCCACCGGTGAGGGGGAGCCCGCGCTCACCGACGGCCTGGCCCGGCTGGCCGGCTCCGGCCGGGTCGCCATGCCGGAGCTGGAGCTGCTCCCGGCCTCCTACGACCTGCCCGGCGCCCGTCTGCTCGACCTCGTCCAGGTCATGGACCGCATCCGCGCCGAATGCCCCTGGTCGTCCCGGCAGACCCACGAGGGCCTGGCCAAGTACGGGATCGAGGAGGCGTACGAACTGGTCGAGGCGATCGAGGCCGGCGACCGCGAGGAACTGCGCGAGGAGCTGGGCGACGTCCTGCTCCAGGTCGTCTTCCACTCCCGGATCGCCGAGGAGCACCCCGACGCGCCGTTCTCCGTCGACGACGTGGCCGGCGGCATCGTCGCCAAACTCGTTCACCGGCACCCGCATGTCTTCGGCGACGAGAAGGCCGAGACGCCGGAGGACGTCAAGGAGCACTGGCTGCGCACCAAGGCCGAGGAGAAGCGGCGCACCTCGGTCACGGAGGGCGTCCCGCTGGGCCAGCCCGGCCTGGCCCTCGCCGCCAAGCTCGCCTCTCGCGCGCGCACGGCCGGTCTCGACGTGCCGCTCCCGCAGGGCGAGGGCATCGGCTACGAGCTGCTGGCCCTGGCGGCCCGCGCCGAGGCGGAGGGCGTGGACCCGGAGGCGGCCCTGCGCGCGGCGGCGCGTGCGTACCGGGACGCCATCCGGCAGGCGGAGGGAGCAGCCCCCGAGGCAATACCCACACCCTCCGGCGACCACCAGGACGCGGAGGCTCACCGGGACCCTGCGCAGGAAGACGCCCCGAGGCGATAGCCGCAGCCCCGCCCCCGTCGGCCACCGAGCCGCGGTGGCTCACGGGGACTCTGCGGAGGGAGAGGCCCCGAGGCGATGACCGCGGCCCCCGTCGGCCACCGGGCCGCGGAGGGCCATCGGGATCCTGCGGAGGGAGCGGAGGGAGCAGCCGCTGAGGAGATGACCGCAGCCCCCGTCGGCCACCGGGCCGCGGAGGTCCACGGGGACCCTGCGGGGGCAGAGGCCCCGAGGCGATGACCGCGGCCCCCGTCGGCCACCGGGCCGCGGAGGCACACGGGGACTCTGCGGAGGGAGAGGCCCCGAGGCGATGACCGCGGCCCCCCGGCGGCCACCGGGACCTGCGGAGGCAGACGCCCCGAGGCAATACCCACACCCCCGTCGGCCACCGGGCCGCGGAGGTTCACCGGGATCCGGATACCGTCGAGGAGTGACCGACCAGCCTCACCGCCAGACCGCTGCCGACGCGGCCGCGGACTCCGCTCCCGCCCTGTTCACCTGGGAGTTCGCCACCGACCCCTACCCCGCCTACGCCTGGCTGCGCGAGCATGCGCCGGTGCACCGGACGCGGCTGCCCAGCGGTGTGGAGGCCTGGCTGGTCACCCGGTACGCCGATGCCAAGCAGGCCCTCGCCGACCAGCGGCTGAGCAAGAACCCGGCGCATCACGACGAGCCCGCGCACGCCAAGGGCAAGACCGGCATTCCCGGCGAGCGCAAGGCCGAGCTGATGACCCATCTGCTGAACATCGACCCGCCGGACCACACCCGGCTGCGCCGGCTGGTCAGCAAGGCGTTCACCCCGCGCCGGGTCGCCGAGTTCGCGCCCCGGGTGCAGGAGCTGACCGACGACCTCATCGACCGGTTCGCGGCGAAGGGCTCCGCCGACCTCATCCACGAGTTCGCCTTCCCGCTGCCCATCTACGCCATCTGCGACCTGCTCGGCGTCCCGCGCGAGGACCAGGACGACTTCCGGGACTGGGCCGGGATGATGATCCGGCACGGCGGAGGGCCGCGGGGTGGGGTCGCACGGTCGGTGAAGAAGATGCGCGGCTACCTCGCCGAGCTGATCCACAAGAAGCGCGAGGCGCTGCCCGCCGAGCCCGCGCCCGGCGAGGACCTGATCTCCGGCCTCATCCGCGCCTCCGATCACGGCGAGCACCTCACCGAGAACGAGGCCGCCGCCATGGCCTTCATCCTGCTGTTCGCCGGTTTCGAGACCACCGTCAACCTCATCGGCAACGGCACCTACGCCCTGCTCACGCACCCGGGGCAGCGCGAGCGCCTCCAGGACTCCCTGGCCAGGGGGGAACGGGACCTCCTGGAGACCGGAGTGGAGGAACTCCTGCGCTACGACGGTCCGGTGGAGCTGGCCACCTGGCGGTTCGCCACCGAGCCGCTCACCATCGGCGGACAGGACATCGCGCCGGGGGACCCGGTGCTCGTGGTGCTCGCGGCGGCGGACCGGGACCCGCAGCGGTTCGCCGTCCCGGACGTGCTGGACCTCGCCCGCCGCGACAACCAGCACCTCGGATACGGCCACGGCATCCACTACTGCCTCGGCGCGCCGCTCGCCCGGCTGGAGGGCCAGACCGCGCTCGCCACCCTGCTCACCCGCCTGCCCGACCTGCGGCTCGCCGTCGATCCGGCCGACCTGAGATGGCGTGGCGGGCTCATCATGCGGGGCCTGCGCACCCTGCCCGTCGAGTTCACGCCGGTCCTGCCAGGCACCGGCGATCAGTAGTCCAGTCCCGCGAACCAGTCGCCACGGCCGCCCGGCGTCAGGTCGAGGAGGTGCCAGACCGGGTTGAGGAGGTCGATGCCGCGCTGGTCGATGTCCTCGGCCATGCGGGGATGGGCGGAGTAGAAGTGGCGGACCGTGCCGTCCGCGTCCCGGGTGAAGACGGAGACGGTGGAGTCCTGCACGCCGTTCTCGTCCTCGCTGCCGAGGTCGTACTTGAAGGTGCTGTCCCCGGCGCTCAGCAGGCGCAGCCGGGACCAGCCGCGGCTCCGGGCGTGCTGCCGCAGTGCGGGCAGGTCGGCGGCCGCGGCGACCACGAGGTCGGCGTTCCGGGCGACGTGGTGGGCGACGCCGTTGAAGCCGTCGATCCACAGGGTGCACATCGGACACGGGTGGGTCTGCCGTTTGCCGTACATGAAGTGGTAGACGATCAACGGGCGGTCCGGGGCGGTGAACAGTTCGCTCAGCCGCACTTCGCGGACGGGGGTGTCGCCGGCGCCGAGGTCGGCGGGGCCTTCGAGAAAGACGTAGTCGTCGACCTCGGCGCCCTGTGGCAGCGCCCTGCGCAGGGCCGCGACCCTCTCGCGGTGGCGCATGAGTTCGATCTCGGCGCGGCGGAGCTCCTCGCGGGCGGCGAGGTAGTCCGCCGGCTCTCCGGGCAACCGGGTGTGCCGCAGCATCGTGTCCTCCTGGAGGGGAACTGGATGGGAAGCCCCCGGGTCGGGGCGAGCCCATGGTTCCGGCCCGATCGCGCGCCAGGCGTGAGGCGCCGCCGTTCCCGACGGGTGACAAAGGGGGCAAGAGGGGACGACCGGCCGCCGCGCCGGCGGAAATGACAAACCTTCAACTCCGTGATCTTCACGTGATCTGCGCGGCATGAACTTGTGACAAGTGATCGTCTGCCGATACGTTCACCCATCAGTGTGGCGGCCCCGCTTCGGTCGCCGCGCCGGTCCTGCTGTCGCACGAAAGGCTTCCGCATGCTCTCCGGGAACGGTCGTCACCGTCGCCCCCGTCAGGCTCCGGCTCTCCTCGTCGCGGCCGGCGTGACCGGCTCCGCCATCGCCATCCCGCTGCTCGGCGCCGCCAGTGCCAACGCGGCCGACGGCACCACGTGGGACAAGGTCGCCGAGTGCGAGAGCGGCGGTTCCTGGAGCGCGGACACCGGGAACGGCTACTACGGCGGTCTGCAGATCTCGCTCGGCGACTGGGCCAAGTACGGCGGCACGCAGTACGCCGAGACCGCCGACCAGGCCAGCCGCTCCCAGCAGATAGCCGTCGCCGAGAAGATCCTCGCCGACCAGGGCACCAAGCCGTGGGCCACCTGTGCCCTGCTCTCCGGGCTGACCTCCGACTCCGCCTCGGTCGACGTCGACACCGGCGTCGGCGGCTCCGGTGGTGGTGACGGGTCGCACGGCGCGTCCGGCTCGGCCCAGGGCTCCGACTCGTCCGGTCTGCCGGATTCGTCCTCGCCTGGCTCCGGTTCGGGCTCCGATTCGGGCTCGGGTTCGGACTCCGGCTCCTCCTCCGGTTCGGACTCCTCCGGCTCCTCCTCGGACTCGAGCGCTACGCCGACCCCGAGCCCGAGTCCGAGCAAGGACACCACCGGCACTCCCGGCGCGGCCGACGGCTCCGCCGGAACCAGCACCCCCAAGTCCGACAAGACCGACAAGCCGGGCTCACGCGACAGCGGAAGCCCGCAGGGAGGCGACAGCTCTCCCGTGGCGGCGCCGGGTACCGACAACTCGGACAATTACCAGCAGAGTGGCGGTTCTTGGAGCCTGGTCGACACCGGCGCGCTCAGCAGTGGTGGACGTCACCGCGGCGAGAGCGCGGACGAAAACGTGACAAACGGTCAGAACGCCGCACCTTCCGGCCGTCACGCCGGCCGTGAACCGGGCACCTACACGGTCCGCGAGGGCGACTCGCTCGCCTCCATCGCCGACTCCCTTGGCGTCGACGGCGGGTGGCATGCCCTCTATGTCGGCAACGAGAAGGTGATCGGCGCCGACCCGAACCACATCGCCGCCGGTCAGACCCTGGAAGTCCCTGCCGAAAAGGGCGACGGCTAGCGGCAGTTGACGCCCCACTTCGCCACTGATGTCCGGTTTGGCGAAAGTGTGGGATGAGTCTCAGAAGCCCTGATCGTCTTTGAAATTCCGCCGATCGCATGTCTACGGTCAGGACCGCTCGTCACCACGAGCCCCGGCAGCCGCAACGCCGAATCCTGCCAGCGGTTGCCCGGGAACAGTCGTCGCGTCAAGCGCCGTAGGCAGGAGCGGGGGACCCAAGGTAAGCGCCGGGCCCAGCGGTTGACGCTGGACCGGCTTGGGGTGAAGCCGCGCCTCGGAAAAACGAGTGCGCGGCCGGGCAACTCAACCGGCCCGAACCCGACAGCTCACCTCGCAGGCGTCGGTGAGGGGATCGATCCATGCTGTTTTCCGGCAAGGGCAAGCACCGTCGCCCGTCCAAGGCCGTCCGCGCCATCACGCTCGCCGGTGTCACCGGCGCCGCCGTCGCCGCCCCGCTGATGGCGGCCGGCAACGCCTCCGCCGCCACCGCCTCCGAGTGGGACGCGGTCGCCCAGTGCGAGTCGGGCGGCAACTGGTCCATCAACACCGGTAACGGCTTCTACGGCGGGCTGCAGTTCACCAACTCCACCTGGGCCGCGTACGGCGGCACCGCCTACGCCTCGCGCGCCGACCTCGCCACCAAGGCGCAGCAGATAGCCGTCGCCGAGAAGGTGCTCGCGGGCCAGGGCAAGGGCGCCTGGCCGGTCTGCGGCACGGGCCTGTCGAGCGCCGCGTACAACGGCTCGGCCCCGGCGGCGACCACCAAGAGCGCCCCCGCCAAGAGCACCACCACCCGCTCCACCGACCAGCAGGCCGCCACCCGCTCCACCACGCGCACGGCCCCGTCGGCGAGCAAGACCGTCAGCACCCCGACCGGCAAGAAGGTCAAGAAGGGCGACGGCGAGTACAAGGTCGTCAAGGGCGACAGCCTCAGCTCCATCGCCGAGAAGCACGGCGTCAAGGGCGGCTGGCAGAAGCTGTTCGAGCTGAACAAGGACATCGTCGAGGACGCGAACCTCATCTACCCGGGCCAGCAGCTGCACCTGAAGTGACATCTGGCTCCGAGCGGACCCACAGTGCCCTCACATCCCCGGCCCGCACACTGAAGGCCTCGTGAGGGCCACCCCCGTCCCCACGGACTCCCCGCCCCGGCGCGTGTTCCCCCGTACGCGCCGGGGCGGGGTCTTCTGTTTCCGCGTGCTGTTTCCCCACTCTTCAGCCGGGCCTCACCGGCAGGCCCCTTTGTTCCGTGGGTGAACAATGGGTACCGTCTGCGTGTCCCTCCCGTCCACGGGACGGTCGGTCGGTGGCCGACGGCCCGGGGGCGGTTAGGCTCTAGGCGCAAGGCACAGCCGTAAGGCACACAGCCCCGCACTACCAGCGTCACATCCACGAAGGAGATGCTCGTGCCGTCCATCGACGTCGTCGTAGCCCGGGAAATCCTGGACTCCCGAGGCAACCCCACGGTCGAGGTCGAGGTCGGCCTCGACGACGGCAGCACGGGTCGTGCCGCCGTCCCGTCCGGCGCCTCCACCGGCGCCTTCGAGGCCATCGAGCTCCGCGACGGCGACCCCAACCGCTACCAGGGCAAGGGCGTCGAGAAGGCCGTCCTCGCCGTCATCGAGCAGATCGGCCCGGAGCTGGTCGGCTACGACGCCACCGAGCAGCGCCTGATCGACCAGGCCATGTTCGACCTGGACGCCACCGACAACAAGGGCTCTCTCGGCGCCAACGCCATCCTCGGCGTCTCCCTCGCCGTCGCGCACGCCGCCTCCGAGGCGTCCGACCTCCCCCTCTTCCGCTACCTGGGCGGCCCCAACGCGCACCTGCTGCCGGTGCCGATGATGAACATCCTCAACGGCGGCTCGCACGCGGACTCCAACGTGGACATCCAGGAGTTCATGATCGCCCCCGTCGGCGCGGAGTCCTTCTCCGAGGCCCTGCGCTGGGGCACCGAGGTCTACCACACGCTGAAGAAGGTCCTGAAGAGCAAGGGCCTGTCCACCGGCCTCGGCGACGAGGGCGGCTTCGCCCCGAACCTCGGCTCCAACCGCGAGGCCCTCGACCTCATCATCGAGGCCATCAAGGAGGCCGGTTACGCCCCCGGCCAGCAGATCGCCCTGGCGCTCGACGTGGCCGCCTCCGAGTTCTACAAGGACGGCAAGTACCTCTTCGAGGGCAAGGACCGCTCCGCCGCCGAGATGACGGAGTACTACGAGGAGCTCGTCGCGGCCTACCCGCTCGTCTCCATCGAGGACCCGCTGTTCGAGGACGACTGGGCCGGCTGGAAGGTCATCACCGACCGTCTCGGCGACAAGGTCCAGCTGGTCGGCGACGACCTGTTCGTCACCAACCCCGAGCGCCTCGCCCGCGGCATCGAGGAGGGCACCGCCAACGCCCTGCTCGTGAAGGTGAACCAGATCGGCTCGCTCACCGAGACCCTGGACGCCGTGGAGCTGGCCCAGCGCAACGGCTACAAGTGCATGATGTCCCACCGCTCCGGCGAGACCGAGGACGTCACCATCGCCGACCTCGCCGTCGCCACCAACTGCGGCCAGATCAAGACCGGCGCCCCGGCCCGCTCCGAGCGCGTCGCCAAGTACAACCAGCTGCTGCGCATCGAGGAGATCCTCGACGACGCCGCGGTGTACGCCGGCCGCAGCGCGTTCCCGCGCTTCAAGGGCTGAGCCGACCCGGGCTAAGTCTCAGCCAGTCATACGTACGTCCCCGTACCCGGTCCCGTACCGTGTCCGGGGACGTACGCACGTGTGTGACCCGGACACAAGGGGAGCGGAGGACCGATGGCCGTGAGGGACCGGGACCGTTTCTCCACCGCGACCAGGCTGCGGCTGCTCGGCGAGCAGACGGCGGCCCGGGTCTACCGCTCCCAGACCAGGCGCCAGGCCCGCCGCTCCCGGCTCACCGGCCGCGCGGCGCTGCTCGCCCTGGTGCTGTGCTCGCTGATCGTCGCCCTCGCCTACCCGATGCGGCAGTACGTCTCCCAGCGCGCGCAGATCTCCGACCTCCAGCGGCAGCAGGAGCAGGCCCGCAAGCGGGTCGAGCAGCTGCGCGACCTCAAGGCCCGCTGGCAGGACGACTCCTACGCCGAGCAGCAGATCCGGCGCCGGCTGCACTATGTGATGCCCGGGGAGACCGGGTACATCGTCGTCGACCCCGGCGCGGCCAAGCAGTCCCGTACCGACCTCAGGGCCGCCCGCCGGCCCTGGTACGCGAACGTCTGGGACGGCGTCGACAAGTCCGACGCCTCCGACCAGTAATCGATAGAAAGCCGACCTGAAGCAGTCATGGAAACGCCCCCGCCCGCCACGCCGCGCACCGAGCCCACCGACGCGGACGTCGAGGCCTTCAAGCAGCAGCTGGGCCGCCCGCCGCGGGGCCTGCGGGCCATCGCGCACCGCTGCCCGTGCGGTCAGCCGGACGTCGTGGAGACCGCCCCCCGGCTGCCCGACGGCACGCCCTTCCCGACGACGTACTACCTGACGTGCCCGCGTGCCGCCTCGGCGATCGGCACGCTGGAGGCGGACGGCGTCATGAAGGAGATGACGGAGCGGCTGCAGACGGACCCGGAACTGGCCGACGCCTACCGGGCGGCGCACGAGGACTACATCCGGCGCCGGGACGAGATCGAGGTCCTTCAGGGCTTCCCCAGCGCCGGTGGCATGCCGGACCGCGTGAAGTGCCTGCACGTGCTGGTCGCGCACTCGCTGGCCGCCGGGCCGGGGGTCAACCCGCTCGGCGACGAGGCGATCGCGATGCTGCCGGAGTGGTGGCGCAAGGGGCCGTGCGTGCAGCCGCTCCAGGCGCCCGACCCGGCGGACGAGCACCCCGGTGAGGAGGGCGCCGTCCTCGACCCCGCCGAGGTCCGCAGCGGCTTCTTCGCGGACCGGCCGATGGTTCCGGAGGGCTTCTTCAGGGTCGCCGCCGTCGACTGCGGCACGAACTCCATCCGGCTGCTCGTCGCCGACGTCGACCCGGTCACCGGCGAGCTGCTGGAACTGGACCGGCGTATGACGATCGTGCGGCTCGGCCAGGACGTGGACCGCACCGGCCGCCTGGCGCCCGAGGCGCTGGAGCGGACCTTCGCCGCCTGCCGCGAGTACGCCGGGGTGATCCGCGAACTCGGCGCCGCCCGGGTGCGGTTCGTCGCCACCTCCGCCTCCCGCGACGCCGAGAACCGGGACGACTTCGTGCGCGGGGTGCTGGACATCCTGGGCGTCGAGCCGGAGGTGATCAGCGGCGACCAGGAGGCCGGGTTCTCCTTCACCGGCGCCACCGAGGAACTGAAGGGGCGTGAGGACCTCACCAGGCCGTACCTGGTGGTGGACATCGGCGGCGGCTCCACCGAGTTCGTCGTCGGCGACGACCACGTGCGGGCGGCGCGGTCCGTGGACGTCGGCTGCGTACGGATGACGGAACGTCACCTGGTGCGGGGCGGCAAGGTCTCCGACCCGCCCACCGAGGAGCAGGTCGCCGCCATGAGGGCCGACATCGAGGCGGCCCTGGACCTCGCCGAGGAGACGGTCCCGCTACGCGAGGCGCACACCCTGGTCGGCCTCGCCGGGTCCGTCACCACCGTCTCGGCCATCGCGCAGGAGCTGCCCGAGTACGACTCCGCGCGCATCCACCACTCCCGCGTCTCCCGCGACCGGGTCCGCGAGATCACCGAGTGGCTGCTGCGCTCCACGCACGCCGAGCGCGCCGCGATCCCGTCCATGCACCCGGGCAGGGTCGACGTCATCGGCGCGGGCGCCCTCGTGCTGCTCTCGGTCATGGAGCGGATCGGTGCCGAGGAGGTCGTGGTGAGCGAGCACGACATCCTCGACGGCATCGCCTTCAGCGCGGCCGAGGCGGCGGCGTCGGGCGAGGAAGCCGCCCGCCTGCGATGACGTGGGACGGCCCCGGTTCCTCATGAGCAGGAGCCGGGGCCGTCACCCCGGCCCGGGCGGGCCGGCCGTTTCAGTTGCAGAGCAGGACGAGCAGGCCCTGGCACCCTCCCTCGTCGTCATCGTCGGAACCGTGGTGCCCGCCAGAGCCATGGTGCTGGTCATGGCCGCCCGCGGGGGCGGCCACCTTGGCGGTGAGGTGAGAGGCGGACGTCGCCGCCACCGCGGACGCGGCCGTCGCCGTCCCCGCCGCGAGAGCGATGCCCAGCACCGCGCTGACCGTGCGTATGCGCGAAATGGCCTTCTTGGAGGCCTTCGGTGAAGTGCTCATGCAGGCACGCTATGGGCCACTCTGCCCGATATCGCGCGGTGCGTGGCCGACCGGGTGAACAGGGGTCCGCCCCAACGGTCCGGCCGGGTGAAGCCCTGTTGCCCGGCTCTCTTTTGTTACTGATGGGTAGCCAACTGCTGAGCAGGTCGGATAACGTTTGAGCGGCCGCCGGACGGTCCGTCGGACGTCGTCGGGGCCTCGTGATGACGCCGCGTCGGAAACCTTCGTGAAGTTCTTCACAAGGATTTCGGCCAGGTCGTGGCACACAAGGCGGTCCGTTGGCCCTTTCAGGGGGCCAAGAGGCCCTTGAACGTGTTCAGATCGAGGGTGTACGGCGCCTTCGGATCGCGTGTCGACGGGGGTGTTCCGGATGGCTCACGCTCCCGCCCGTCGCCGAGAGAGGCAGCTCACGCGGCCTTGACAACGGCTCAAAGGGTGCTGCGGTTCCCCTCGCGGGTCATGATCTGCGTCACGCGGGTCGCGCAGTGTAGCACAGGGCCTGTCGGACCTTGTGAAGGGGCGCACGAGCGACCCTCCAGGTGCGGGTGGATACTCGATGGCATGAGCACCACGGAGCGTCCCAGGATCCTCGTAGTAGGCGGTGGGTACGTAGGCCTGTACGCAGCTCGGCGCATTCTCAAGAAGATGCGCTACGGCGAGGCGACCGTCACGGTCGTCGACCCCCGGTCGTACATGACCTACCAGCCCTTCCTCCCCGAAGCCGCCGCCGGCAACATCTCCCCTCGCCACGTCGTCGTCCCGCTGCGGCGCGTGCTGCCGAAGGCGGAGGTCCTCACCGGTCGGGTCACCACCATCGACCAGGACCGCAAGGTCGCCACGATCGCCCCGCTGGTCGGCGAGGCGTACGAGCTGCCCTTCGACTACCTCGTCATCGCGATGGGCGCGGTCTCCCGCACCTTCCCGATCCCCGGCCTCGCCGAGCAGGGCATCGGCATGAAGGGCATCGAGGAGTCCATCGGCCTGCGCAACCACGTGCTGGAGCAGCTGGACAAGGCCGACTCCACGACCGACGAGGAGATCCGCCGCAAGGCGCTCACCTTCGTCTTCATCGGTGGTGGCTTCGCGGGTGCGGAGACCATCGGCGAGGTCGAGGACATGGCCCGGGACGCGGCCAAGTACTACAAGAACGTGTCCCGTGAGGACATGCGCTTCATCCTCGTCGACGCCGCCGACAAGATCCTCCCCGAGGTCGGCCCCAAGCTCGGCCAGTACGGCAAGGAGCACCTCGAGGGCCGCGGCGTGGAGATCTACCTCTCCACCTCCATGGACTCCTGCGTCGACGGCCACGTCGTGCTGAAGAACGGGCTCGAGGTCGACTCCAACACGATCGTGTGGACCGCCGGCGTCAAGCCGAACCCGGCCCTGGCCCGCTTCGGTCTGCCGCTCGGCCCGCGCGGCCACGTGGACTGCGAGCCCACCCTCCAGGTCAAGGGCACGGACTACATCTGGGCCGCCGGTGACAACGCACAGGTCCCGGACCTCGTCGGCCGCAAGGCGGGCAACGAGAACGCCTGGTGCCCGCCGAACGCCCAGCACGCGCTGCGCCAGGCCCGGGTCCTCGGCGACAACGTGGTCTCCGGTATGCGGGGCTTCCCGCAGAAGGAGTACGAGCACGCCAACAAGGGTGCGGTCGCCGGTCTCGGCCTGCACAAGGGCGTGGCGATGATCGTCATGGGCAAGATGAAGATCAAGCTCAAGGGCCGCCTCGCCTGGTACATGCACCGTGGCTACCACGGCATGGCGATGCCGACCTGGAACCGCAAGATCCGGGTCTTCGCCGACTGGACGCTCGGCATGTTCCTCAAGCGCGAGGTCGTCTCCCTGGGCGCCATGGAGAACCCGCGCGAGGAGTTCTACGAGGCCGCGAAGCCCGCGCCGGTCGCCGCCGCCAAGACCGAGGAGAAGGCCAAGGCCTCCTGACCTCGGTCGGCTGAACACGCCGAAGGGGCCGCCTGCCATCCGTGGTGCGGGCGGCCCCTTCGGCGTGTGCGGACCCCGGCCCCGCCGGGCCGGTGACGCACTCCGGTCAGGTGGCCACGGCGGGTTCCCCGGCCTGCCGGGGGCCGTGGTCGCGGGTCTTGATGCTGTCGAGCACCTGCCGGTAGTCGCGGTCCACGGCGTCCCGCCGGTCGCCGGTGCCGATCGTCATGATCATGAGCGCCTGCCTGCCGTGGTCGACCATGCGGATGTGCCCCACCTTGCCGTCGGCGCCGACGAGTCCCGCCTCCAGATAGTGGTCGCCGTCCTCGGTGCCGTCATGGACGCCGGTGCTGTGCAGCCGGGCCTCGGCATCGGAGCTGTTGTAGCCGTCCACCGCGGCCTTGAGACCTGTCTTCAGGTCCCACGGCTTGTCCGGGGCCTTGCCGGGCCCGTCGAAGACCGAGAAGCCCAGGGCTCCGTATCCGGTCGGCACCACATAGTCACGGCTGTTGACCCCGTGATCGCTGTACTTCTGCACCGCCGGTCTTCCGGGGAGCCGGACGGTGATCCCGCTCGGGGCGTCGGTGATCTTCTGCCACTGCGTGGCGGCGAACGCGCTGCCCTGCGACAGCACACCTCCGGTGATCACCGTGGTCGAGGCAGCGAGCAGGGCGAGGCGGTGCAACGTGGAAAGACGAACCATGGCCATGCACATCCGTTGGGGAGAAGGGGAAGCCGGGTACGTCATCCATTACGGCCCGGGCCCCGAGGCGCGTCATGCCCCTGCAAGTCGTGACTTGACCGACGGGCGGTGCCTCCCGCACACTCCCCGCCCCATCTGCATGGCATATGCAGCCGTTTTGCCGACTTGTAACTCCTTTGCGGGACTGCGCCGAACGGCCAACGGTGTTTACGTGGTTACCGGCATCCGGGATCTCGTCTTGGAGGTGTGCGCCATGGTCGACGCCGCGCCGCGGCTGAGGAGTCTTGCCGAGCAACTGCTGGGAACCCCGCTCCCGCTAAGGATCCGTGCCTGGGACGGGTCGCAGGCCGGGCCGCCGGGTGCGCCGGCGCTCGTCGTGCGCAACCGCCGGGCCCTGCGCCGCATGCTGTTCAAACCGGGCGAGCTGGGCCTCGTCCGCGGCTGGGTCGCCGGCGACCTGGACATCGAGGGCGACCTGTACGCCGCGCTCGAGGCCCTGGCAGGGCTGGTGTGGGAGCGCGGCGAGGAGGCCCCCGGCCTCCTGCAGGCCCTGCGCGACCCCGCCGTCCGGTCCGCCGTCCGCGAGCTGCTGAAGCTGGCCGGGCCGCCTCTCCCGCCCGCCCCGCCGCGCGAGGAGGTCCGCAGGGCGCGCCGGCATCTGCACACCCGGCGCACCGACAGGCAGGCCATCAGCCACCACTACGACGTCGGCAACGACTTCTACGAGATCGTCCTCGGCCCCTCCATGGTGTACTCCTGCGCCTACTGGGAGGAGGGCGGAACCCTGGAGACCGCCCAGCGCGACAAGCTCGAACTCGTCTGCGTCAAACTCGGGCTGACCCCTGGTCAGCGGCTGCTGGACGTCGGCTGCGGCTGGGGCTCGATGGCCGTCCACGCGGCCCGCGAGCACGGCGTGAGCGTCGTCGGGGTCACCCTGTCGCAGGAGCAGGCGGCATACGCCCGCAAGCGCGTCGCCGACGAGGGGCTGACCGACCGGGTGGAGATCAGGGTCCAGGACTACCGGGACGTGACGGACGGCCCCTTCGACGCCATCTCCTCCATCGGCATGGCGGAGCACGTCGGCGCCGCACGCTATCTGGAGTACGCCCGCCGGTTGCACGACCTGCTCAAGCCCGGCGGGCGGCTGCTCAACCACCAGATCGCCCGCCGCCCGCAGCGCGACGAAACGGCGTACTCCGTGGACGAGTTCATCGACGCCTACGTCTTCCCGGACGGCGAACTCGCCCCCATCGGCAGCACCGTCACCCAGCTGGAGCTCGCCGGGTTCGAGGTGCGCGACGTGGAGTCCCTGCGCGAGCACTACGCCCGCACCCTGCGCCGGTGGGTCGCCAACCTGGAGGGGGAGTGGGGCCGCGCGGTCCGCCTCACCAGCCCCGGCCGGGCCCGCGTCTGGCGGCTGTACATGGCCGCCTCCGCGCTCGCCTTCGAACGCAACCGGATCGGCGTCAACCAGGTCCTGGCCGTCCGCACCCCGGAGCCGGGCGCGTCCGGCCTGCCGCTGCGCACCCGCACCTGGAACACCTGACAGCCGGTACGACACGAGGGGCCCCGCGGCTGCGAGGCCCCTCCGGTCGTCGTACGGCTACTCGGACTTGATCGCCGCCAGCATGTTCAGCCGGGCCGCGCGCCGGGCCGGCCACAGCGCGGCCAGGACGCCGACCATGCCCGCCAGCAGCAGGAAGACCGCCATCCGGCCCCAGGGCAGGACCAGTTGGTACGTCGGCATCTTCGTGCCCAGCAGCTCGCCGGCCGCCCAGCCGAAGAACACGCCCAGTCCGATGCCGAGCACCCCGCCGAACAGGGAGATCACCAGGGACTCCAGGCGGACCATCCGCTTGACCGCCTTGCGGTCCAGGCCGATCGCGCGGAGCATGCCGATCTCCTGGGCGCGCTCGAAGACGGACATGGCCAGGGTGTTGATGACCCCGAGGACCGCGACGATCACCGCCATGCCGAGCAGGCCGTAGAGCATGTTCAGCATCGTCGTGAAGATCTGCGCGATGCTGTTGGAGATGTCCTGCTTGTCCTGGATCTTGATCGCCGGGTTGGTGCCGAGGACCTTCGTCAGCCGGGTCTTCGTGGCGTCGGAGGCGCCGTCCGCCGTCTTGACCATGACCTGCATGTCGGCCGGGTGCTTCAGGTGCGGGGTGAGGACCTTGTTGTCGAGCATGATGCCGTTGATCATGTCGTTGCCCTCGTAGACACCGGCGACGGTCAGCTGCCGTGCCGTGCCGTCCTCGAAGTGCGCCGTGACGTGCGAACCGGGCGTCCAGCCGTGCTCCTTGGCCCGGTCCTTGTCCACGACGATCTGCGAGCCGCCCACCGTGAACGTGCCCTCGTCCACCTTCAGATCGGTCAGCTTCCCGATGGCCGAGCCGTTGACACCGGTCAGGAACTCGGTCCTGCCGTCGATGCGGGACTCGGCGTTGCGCAGCGGGCTGCTGGCGGTGACGCCGTCGGCGGCGGCGAGCCTGGTCGCCACGTCCGGGGAGAGCGGGGAGCGGTTGGCCATCGAGACGACGTAGTCCGCGCGGATCGCCGAGGAGGCCATCTTGTCGATCGCGGTCTGCAGGCTGCCCGCCATCACCGTCATGCCGGTGATCAGGGTCAGGCCGATCATCAGCGCCGAGGCGGTGGCCGCCGTACGGCGCGGGTTGCGGACCGAGTTCTGGCGGGCCAGCTTGCCCGAGACACCGAAGGCGCGCAGCACCGGGGCGGCGGCCGCGATCAGCGGGCGGGACAGCAGCGGGGTCAGGATGAACACGCCGATGATGAGCAGGACCGCGCCGATGCCCATCGGGCCCTGGGCGGAGTCGGTGTCCATCGACGTGGCCGCGAGGACCACCGCGACGCCGGCCGCCGCGAACAGCGCGCCGAGCGTGTTGCGCAGCACCAGCGACTTGGTGGTGGCCTTGGCGTGCACGCTGCTCATCGCCGCCACCGGCGGGATCTTCGCGGCCCGGCGGCCGGGCAGCCAGGCGGCCAGCATGGTGATGAGGATGCCGACCGCGAGGGCGGACACCACGGTGCCGGGGCTGATCACCAGCGGCCCGTCGGGCACGCTCGCGCCGAAGGAGCCCAGCAGCGAGCGCAGGCCCGCGCCGATGCCGATGCCGGCGGCGAGCCCCGCCACACCGGCGACCGCGCCGACCGCGAACGCCTCGATCAGCACCGAGCGGGTCACCTGGCGGCGGGAGGCGCCGACCGCGCGCAACAGGGCCAGTTCGCGGGTGCGCTGGGCGACCAGCATGGTGAAGGTGTTGGCGATGATGAACGTGCCGACGAACAGCGCGATGCCGGCGAACACCAGCAGGGCCTGCTTCAGGCCGCTCATCGAGTCGGCGATCTGCTTGGCCTGGCCGTCGGCGAGCGTCTTGCCGGTGGTGTTCTCGACCAGGTGGGACGGCAGGGCCTTGTCCAGCTCGGCCTTCAGCGCGGTCTGGCTGGTGCCGGCCGCGGCCTTGACGTCGATCTCGTCGTACGTGCCCTTCTTGCCGAACAGCTTCTGCGCGGTCGGCGTGTCGAACAGGGCGAGGCTGCCGCCGGCGGAGACGTTGCCGTCGTCGGTGGTGAAGATGCCGGCGAGGGTCGGGGTGAGGACCGGGCCGTTCACCGACAGGCGCACGGTGTCGCCGACCTGGTAGCCGGCGCGCTTGGCGGTCCTGGAGTCGAGCAGCACCTCGCCCGCGCCGTGCGGGGCGTGGCCGCCGACCAGCGGGTACCGGGCGTCCTTGGTGCCCCAGTAGTTGCCGCCGTTGGACTGCCAGTCGCCGCCGGCCAGCTTGCCGTCCTTGTCGGCGACGGCGGTGAAGCCGCTGACGACACCGGTCGCGGAGGCGGCGCCGGGGACCTTCGCGGCCTTGTCCAGCGTGGCCTGGGTCAGGTCGGACAGTCTGCCGACCTGATCGCCCTTGGAGTCCTGGTACTTGGGCTGTACGGCGACGTCGACCTGGTCGAAGCCCTTGGCGGAGCTCTTCTGGTAGGCGTCGGAGATGGTGTTGGTGAAGACGAGCGTCCCGGTGACGAAGGCCACGCCGAGCATCACGGCGAGCACGGTCATCAGCAGCCGGGCCTTGTGCGCGAGGACGTTGCGCAGGGCGGTGCGGAACATCAGCTGGTACGGCCCTTCGCGTCGAACTGCTTCATGAGGTCGAGGACGGAGTCGGCCGTGGGGCCGTACATCTCGTCGACGATCCGGCCGTCCGCGAGGAAGACCACGCGGTCGGCGTAGGCGGCGGCGACCGGGTCGTGGGTCACCATGACGACGGTCTGGCCCAGCTCGCGCACGGAGTTGCGCAGGAAGCCGAGGACCTCGGCGCCGGAGCGTGAGTCGAGGTTTCCGGTCGGCTCGTCACCGAAGATGATCTCGGGCCTGGAGGCGAGGGCGCGGGCGACGGCCACGCGTTGCTGCTGGCCGCCGGAGAGCTGGGAGGGCCGGTGGCCGAGCCGCCCGGACAGGCCGACCATCGCGATCACCTGGTCCAGCCAGGCCTTGTCCGGCTTGCGGCCCGCGATGTCCATCGGAAGGGTGATGTTCTCCAGGGCGGTCAGCGTCGGCAGCAGGTTGAAGGCCTGGAAGATGAAGCCGATCTTGTCCCGGCGGAGCTTGGTGAGCTGCTTGTCCTTCAGGGAGCCCAGCTCGGTGTCACCGATGCGCACGGATCCGGAGGAGAAGGTGTCGAGGCCGGCCACGCAGTGCATCAGGGTGGACTTGCCGGAGCCGGACGGGCCCATGATCGCGGTGAACTCGGCCTGCCGGAAGTCGACGGAGACCTGGTCCAGGGCGACCACCCGGGTCTCACCCTGCCCGTAGATCTTCGACAGCTCCGTGGCGCGTGCGGCCACGGCGGTGGTCCGGTCGGCGGTGGGTGTGGTGGTCACGGGACGGTGCTCCTGTCGGGACGACGTGTGTTCCATGGGGACCGTTCCATCGTCCCGGCGCCGAGCGCGCGTGTAGTCAGTCGCTGTTCCGGTTCCGGGGGCCGCCTGGGGTCGGACGGGAGAGCGACGTGTCATACCTGGGGAGGACGGCGGACCCTGAGAGCGTCGCCGACCCGGATCGCCCTCGAACCGCTGTCCAGCCGGTGTCGAGAACGGGTGGAACACCCTCGTTCGGGCGGTGAAATTCCGTCATTCCACGTACGGCCGCAGCCCCGTCACGTCACGCTGTTGGCAAGTGCGGATGGCCCGTTCCACGGGCTGATGCACCCTCAGACGTCAATAAAATAAGACAACATCGGTCCGCCCATCCGCTGTTCGGGGGATGCGTCCCGATAGGCTCGAACCTCGAAGCGGAGCCCATGGCCTGCCCGGATGGTGGAATGCAGACACGGCGAGCTTAAACCTCGCTGCCCCTTCGCGGGCGTGCCGGTTCAAGTCCGGCTCCGGGCACCACTTCGCCTGCGACGCGGCGTGCGGGCCACCCTCGGGAGTGGCCCGGCAGCGGTCCGCTGGTTGTAACGCGTAGTCACCGGCCAGGTGTCACGTCTCTGTGCAGCCTCCCGTCACACATTCGGGCCCTGTGGGAGTGTTCGGTAGGTTCAAGCGACGTGGGGTGGGTGTCCGTCGCACCGAGGCCATCACTAGCCGCTGGGCCGCCACTCTGGTCAATGCGTGACTGCAGCGATTGGCGTCACTCCGTGACTGCGTCATCACATCCTGGTAGCGAAGTGACTGATCCCTCCCCGCTGCGTGACGGGCTGGACGAGCATGGTTCCCATGGGGGATCGCGAACCCGCAGGGCACTGGTCATCTACCTGGTCCTTCAGGTGGCCGGAGTGTCACTGGCGCTCTGGCTGACCAAGCAGTTCGAAGTAGCGCGTCTATCCGCCACTGGGGTTGCCCTGCTGCCCACGGTGGCGGGTTCCTGCTATGACTTGGCGTGCCTACCATGACGATCGCCGGGACGCGATCACGGACACCAGTGCGATAGCCGCGCGGCTGGCCGAATACGTGGCCGCGGCTGCAACAGCTCAGCGGGCCCAGCTGATCGGTCCGGGCGCTCACTGGATCGACGTGGAGTTCGAGTACTTCCAAGAGCACGACAACGTCACGGGGGCCGCCACTCGCGGCCAGCTGACCGACGTCGTCGCCTACTACCGGAATCTGAGACCTGGACCTCGTATCGGGCGAGCGGCACCTGTAGTTCCCACCTAGGGTTGAACAAAGAGGATCAAACGAAGTGGATCTCCGCTACAGGTAGCACGTAGCGACAGAGGAGGCACTCATGGCCGGAAAAGCCAGCATCGTGCTGGCCCACGGCTTGTGGGCCGATGGCTCGTGCTTCGCAAAGCTCATCCCCGCACTCCAGGCCGAGGGTCGCGAGGTCTTCGCGTCGCAGCACGGGCTTGACTCGCTCGCGGGCGACGTCGACTGCGTAACCCGCGCGATCAACCATGTGCCCGGCCCGGTCGTGCTCGTGGGCCACTCCTTCGGCGGCACGCTGATCACCAAGGCGGGCGTGCACGACCGGGTGGGCGCCCTGGTGTACATCTGCGCGCTTGCCCCGGACGACGACGAGACCTCGCAGCAGCACCTGGCCGCGTTTCCCAGCTCGCCGGTTTTCGAACACCTTGAGGTCGCCGACAACCGCATCTACCTCAAGGAGTCGGGCATCGGCGACTTCTGCGGCGACCTGCCGCTGGAGGAACAAAAGCTCGTGCTGGCGACCGCTAATCCGCCGATCGCGGACCTCTTCGACCAGCAGGTTCCCGGCAATGCCTGGCGAGCGAAGCCGAGCTGGTACATCGTGGGCACCCAGGACCGCACGGTGAACCCGGACCGGGAGCGCGCTTCCGCCGAACGGATGAAGGCCACGACCGTCAGTCTCGACAGCAGCCACGTCCCGATGCTCTCTCAGCCCAGCGCTGTCCTCAAGGTCATCCGCAACGCTGCGAAGACCCTGGAGTAGGGCCGAGGACTGCGGGGCACGCCGCCTTTGGGCATCCGTGCGCGTCGCCGCCGGCCGTAAAGAGGTCTCGACAGAACTCGGTGCGGTACAGCAGCGAAGTACAGCAACCCCGCCGACCAGCACCAACCGTCCCTGCTTCTCACGGCACGCCCAGCCAGCCCGACAGACCTCGGTGACCTTCGTGCCCATAGTTCGCATCGAGGGGCCATGCACGAACCCCGCTCGGGCCGTCGCTGGGCCGTGCGGGGGTACTCAACGGCGACCAACGCTGACAACTGCCGACAGGTGAGTCACAGGTCGCAGTGTTGATCGATTAATCGGCCGCAGGTCAGAGGACCCGCCCTTCACTTCTTCGACTACTGATCGCGCTCGACGGAAACTCGACTCGCCCACGAAGGCTCCACCGACCACTTGATCCGCGTGGCGACACGCGATACGCCATTCCTTGATCCGCTGCCGCTGACAGCGAGGGCTCTATGACGCGCAAGGTACCGATTTGGGCACCTTCTTCATGTATGTGTCAGCGTTGGTGTTCTTTGGGTTGGGAATTTTCGGGCTGCGCGACGTGCGGATCCTCAGAAGGAGAGGAGTTCGGACCGAGGGTCGGCGTGGCGGTACGAGCTGGAACGCCACATTTCTTCGATCGATGTTATTTATCGAGACGAAAGAGGGGAAAGGCATCATGTCGCGATCGCAGCCGAGGGTATCGGGCTCATGGCACCTGTCCGCCTCGTAGACCTGCTTCGTGATTCCTGGGGGCTGCGTCGACGTACTGCTGAAGGGAGGAGTAAGAAGTTCACAGCGAATGCACCCGCAGGGCCGAGCCATATCCGTCCACCGGGAATGGTGCCTGGAGAATGGCGCAGCTGTAGTGCCGCTCGGCATCGTTGAAGTCCGTTTTCGCGCGCTGAGGAAGCCTTTTCCAACAGATCATCACTCGGCTTGACCGATCTGGGCCCAACCCTGTTCTCTGCCGTCACCGGCTATCGCCCGCAGCGTTGATCCGCCCCGGATTGCGGCGCGACGCCAATGGCATTCGCCTACAGCGGGTCATGGTGTCTCAACGCAGGGCGACGTGACACATTTTGCTACAAATGAACGACGGAACTAGCCTCATTTTATGGCTATCGCGACCACGAATCCTGTGACGGGCGAGGTCATCAGGACCTTCGAGGAACTCACCGCCGAGCAGTTGGACGACAAGCTGGAGCGGGCCGCCGCCGCGGCAAGGTCCTATCGCCTCACGAGCGTTGAGCAGCGCGCTCAATGGCTGAACCAGGCAGCCGATGTGCTGGAGAAAGACGCCGACGACGTCAGCCGGATGATCACCACGGAGATGGGCAAGACGCTCCGGGCCGCCCGCGAGGAGGTGGCCAAGTGCGTCCACGGACTGCGCTTCTACGCCGCCCACGGCCCGGACTTCCTGCGGGATCTGCGGAACGACGCCGGGAACGTCGGCGCCAAGGAGTGCTTCGTGACGTACCAGCCGATCGGCGTGGTGCTGGCGGTGATGCCGTGGAACCTGCCGCTGTGGCAGGCGATGCGCTTCGCCGCGCCCGCGTTGCTGGCGGGGAACGTCGGGGTGCTCAAGCACGCCTCGAACGTGCCGCAGTGCGCGCTGTACATGGAGCGGCTCTTCCGTGAAGCGGGATTCCCGGACGACGTGTTCCAGACGCTGCTGATCTCCGCGCGCCGGGTCGAGGAGGTCCTGCGCGACGACCGGGTGGCGGCCGCGACGCTCACCGGCAGCGAGCCGGCGGGACGCTCGGTGGGCGGGATCGCCGGTGACGTGATCAAGAAGGTCGTGCTCGAACTCGGCGGCTCCGACCCGTTCATCGTCATGCCGTCCACGGATCTGGACCGGGCGACCGACGTGGCCGTCAGGGCGCGGACGCTCAACAACGGGCAGTCCTGCATCAACGGCAAGCGGTTCTTCGTCCACGAGGACGTCGCCGAGGCGTTCCTGGAGAAGTTCACCGCGAAGATGGCGGCCCTGGTGGTGGGGGACCCGATGGAGGACGCCACGGACGTCGGCCCGCTGGCGACCGAGTCCGGCCGGGCGGACGTCGAGGCGTACGTGGACGACGCGGTCGGCAAGGGCGCGACGGTGCTGACGGGTGGGAGGCGTCCGGACCGGCCCGGCTGGTTCTTCCCGCCGACCGTGCTGACGGGCATCACGGACGAGATGAAGATGTTCCACGAGGAGGTCTTCGGCCCGGTCGCCCAGGTGTGGACCGTGGCGTCCCTGCAGGAGGCCCTGGAGATCGCCAACGGTCACCCGTACGGCCTGGGTTCGAACCTGTGGAGCGAGGACCGGGCGGAACGGGACCTGTTCGTCCGGGATGTGCAGTCCGGTATGGCCTTCATCAACGGCAACACCACCAGCTACCCCGAAATCCCCTTCGGCGGGGTCAAGCGCAGCGGCTACGGACGCGAACTGTCTGACCTCGGGATGCGTGAGTTCATGAACGCCAAGACCGTCTGGATCGGTCAGGACGCCGCCTGAGCGCGGGCGGGACCGTCACCACGGAGGTGGGAGCATGAGCGGAAGCGACACGGCCCGGGGCCGTCCGGAGGTGGCCGTCCTCGGGATCGGAACCATGGGGGACGCCATGGCGCGGAACATCGCCGCGGCCGGGCTGGGGCTTCGGGTGTGGAACCGCAGGCGGGCGGCGGCCGAGCCGCTGACCGAGGTCGGCGCGGTGGTGTGCGACACGGCGGCTGAGGCCTGCCGCGGGGCCAAGGTCGTGCTGACCGTTCTCGCCAACGAGCGGGTGGTGTCCGAGGTGATGGACCAGGCCCGTGACGGTCTGGACCGGGACGCCGTGTGGCTGCAGTGCTGCACCGTCTCGCCCGAGGGCAGCCTGCGCCTGGCGGAGCAGGCCGACGGACTCGGCGTCGCCTTCGTCGAGGCGCCGGTGCTGGGCACGAGGGAGCCGGCCATCGCCGGCACCCTGACCATTCTGGCCGCCGCGTCCCACCTGTGTGCCGGCGAGCGTGTCCAGCCGGTCCTGGACGCGGTGGGCACGCGCACTGTCTGGCTGGACCACATCGGGCAGCCCAGCAGCCTCAAGCTCGCTTACAACGCGTGGGTGCTGACGACCGTCGAGGGCATCGCCGAGTCCCTCACCCTGGCCGAGGCGCTGGGTGTCGACCCCCACCAGCTGATCAACGTCATCAGCGGCAGTGCGCTGGACAGCAAGTACGTGCAGGCCAAGGGCCCCAAGATGATCAGCGACGACCTCGACACACCTTCCTTCCCGCTGGAGGCGGCGGCGAAGGACGCCGCTCTGATCACCGAGTCGGCGCACGGCGCCGGGCTGCGGCTGGGCATCGCGGAAGTCGTACGCGACCGGTTGCAGTCGGCTGCCACGCATGGTCAGGGGCGGGCGGACGTGGCGGCCACATACCGGCTGTCGCGACGGGCGGCCTGATCGGTCCGTCTCCCGGACACCGGTCCGGGCTCGGGCCCGCCGAAAGGAGGCATCTATGACACAAGCAGGAGTCGCGTCGGCGCGGACGAGCAGCGCGCAGCTCGCGGACATCGTCCCGCTCGTCGACGACGAGCAGTGGGAGTCGCCCTCCGCCTGCAAAGGCTGGCGGGTCATCGATGTGATCGCCCACCTGGCGGCCCTCGCCCATGAAGCGGTCGAACCCCCCACACCGGACCCGTCCTGGCCGCAGGTCCGCGAGCGCTACCACGACATGCGGGTCGACGAGCGCCGCGGCTGGAATCACCGCGAGGTGATCGACGAGTGGAGGCGCTACACCCCCCGGCAGTTGGAGCTCCTGGAAGCGGGCCAGAAGACGCCGCGAGCGGACGACCCGATACCCGTGCCAGGCCTGGGAACCTATCCGCGGCATCTGCTGGCCAACACCATGGCGTTCAATGTGCTCTGCCATCTGCGTTACGACCTGCTCGCCCCGCAGGGGCCGCTGCCGTTCACGGTTCCGGCGCCGACAGACGAACTGGTGGCTCCAGCCGTGGAGTTCATGCTCGCCGGGGTGCCCCAGATGCAAGGTCACGACCTCGACGCCGCGGTCACCGAGCCGCTCGTGCTGGACCTGACCGGCCCCGGTGCCACGACGGTCACGATACTGCCCGCCGAGGGCGGGCACGCAGGGCTGACCGTCGCGCCCGGCGCCCTCGGCTCGACCCAGGTCCACAGCAGCGCGGCCGACTTCATCTGCTGGGGTACCACCCGCACTCCGTGGCGCGAGCACTGCGAGATCACCGGAGACGCCGCTGTCGCCGAGCCGTTCCTCGACCGCCTCAACATCATCTGACACACGATCCCGTTCTTGGCCTTTCCCTCCCGACGGGGCGCGGTCGCAAGCGGCAGCACCGCTCTCGCCGTTTGAACGCAAAACAGCTACGAGAACACCATCGACAAGATCGACAAGTAGATAGTCGCGAACCGGACAGTCGAAAAGGAAGTGCGTCACCATGTCGAATTCGTCGCTGAAGAAAGTCCTCATCACGGGAGCCGGTTCCGGCTTCGGTTTCGAGGCGGCCATGCGGCTGGCCCAGAAGGGATTCGACGTCATCGCCAGCGTCGAGATCTACGCCCAGGTGCAGACCCTGAAGTGGCAGGCGGCCGAGCGGAAGGTCGACCTGCACGTGGAGAAGCTCGACGTAACCAACGACGGCGACCGGCGCAAGGCTCTCGACTGGGGCGTGGAGATCCTCGTGAACAACGCGGGCGTCGGAGAAGGAGGCTCGACGGTCGACATCCCCGGCGCGAACATCCGGCACCAGTTCGAGGTCAACGTCACGGGGCCGCTTCTGCTCACCCAGGGGATCGCCAAGCAGATGATCAAGCGCGGCGAGGGCCGTATCGTCTGGGTCTCGTCAAGGGAAGGCCTGAACGTCAATCCGTTCACGGGTATCTACTCGGCGTCCAAGCACGCGATCGAGGCGATCGCCGAGACCATGGCGTACGAGCTGCAGGAGTACAACATAGAGGTTGCCACGGTGAATCCGGGGCCGTTCCTGACCGGCTTCAACGACCGGATGTTCCAGACGTGGGAGAGCTGGGAGGACGACCCCGCGGAGCGACTGTTCGACTACTCCGAACTCGCCTTCCCGCGGGCGCAGTTCGACCCTGAAGCCGTCTTCGCCACGCTGACGGCCGTGGCCGCCGGCGAGGTCGACAGCTACCGGAACCTGGAGCCGAAGTCCATGATCGACGAGACCAAGTACCTGCAGCGGGTTCCGTGGGAGCGCAAGGTCACCGACGGCCTCGGTACCCGGCATGAGGCCATCAAGAACGCCTACAAGATGAAGCCGGAGACACCGGTCTCGGCCTGAACCGGTATCGCATCAACGTGGCGGCCCCCGGCAAGGACGGCAGGGGCGCACGACACCAACGCGGCGCTACCGGAGTCTGGACGCGCGGATGGCACGCGGGCCACGACCCGGCCGCGCCCCGTGGTGCCGGGACCGTGGTCGCACCCGGGTCGCGGGCTGAGCCGCCGCGAGCCGTCAGGCGAGGACTTCGAGGAGTCGTTTGCCGAGGACCCCGGCCGAGTGCGGGTTCTGGCCGGTGATGAGGTTGCGGTCCTCGACCATGTACGGCTCCCAGTTCGGACCCCGGCTGAAGTCGACCCCGAGCTTCTCCTTGAGCTCGGTCTCCAGCAGCCACGGGGCTCGGGGGGCCAGCCCTACGCCCTCCTCCTCGTCATTGGTGAAGGCCGTGATCTTGTAGCCCTTGAACGGCGAGACACCGTGGATCCGGGTGGCCAGCATCGCGGCCGGGGCGTGGCACACGATCGCCAGCGGCTTGCCCGACTGCAGCTGC
Organism: Streptomyces sp. NPDC001093; assembly: GCF_040298985.1. Taxonomy (NCBI): domain Bacteria; kingdom Bacillati; phylum Actinomycetota; class Actinomycetes; order Kitasatosporales; family Streptomycetaceae; genus Streptomyces; species Streptomyces sp. NPDC001093. The sequence goes on from NZ_JBEPBF010000006.1 coordinate 52,351, forward strand.
TCGGTCAGCAGGCGCCCGGTGTCGGGGTCGAACGCCAGGTCCTGCATCGGCCCGTGACCGCCCGGCAGGTAGACGGCGTCGTAGTCCTCGAGCCGCACGTCCGAGAGCTGGAGCGGCCGCCGCATCCCCTCGGCGTCGCGAATGATGTTCTCCTGCTGCAGGGCCCCGTCCTCACCACCGTTGAAGGACGGGCGCAGGCTCATCATGTCGACAGTGGGAATCACGCCGCCCGGAGTGGCGATGATCACTTGGTGACCGGCATCCGTGAGGATCTTGTACGGGTTCGCGAACTCTTCCGCCCAGTAACCCGTGGCATGCCTCGTGCCGTCCTTGAGCACCCAGTAGCTGGCACCGCTGACGATGAACAGTACCTTCGCCATACCCCATGCTCCTTCGTCCCGACCTTCGCGCGGCAGGCGCGACCACGGCTGGGCAGTCCCCACGCACTTCGCACGCTAAGCGGGCCATTGCTGTCGCGCACTTCGGAGGCGCGGGCTCGGATCCTCGGCGGGACCATAGGGGTGAATCACTGGGGCTCGTCCGTCCTGACAGCCCACGGCGCGAGAGTGTGCGGAGTCAGCCGGCCTGACTCGTGGGTGATCGATCCGATGGAGGGCCGCTTCCTCTGCCTGTCCACTTGCCGATCTGATGCACGATGACCAGCGTGACGAGGCCTGCTGCTACGCCGATGGCCGTGTCCGCCAGACGTAGCAGCGGCTGTTTCCAGGCCCCGTGCGGGTTCAGTCCCGCGACGACCATGACGACGGTGGTGGTGATGGCCGCGGTCGCTTCGTCGCCGGGCCGTCCGATCAGCCCGGGCACCAGGACGCTCAAGCCCACGAGCAGGGCGAGGCCCCAGGCGTGAAAGGGCAGGAACGCGAGGTATGCCAGGCAGAGTACGAAGCTGATGAGGGTCGCCGACATGCGAGCGATCGCCGCGGTCGCACTCTCCCTTTTGCATTCCCGGACCACGAAGATCGTGGAGATCGCAGCCCACATGCCACCGAGTTGCCCTTCCTCGTACGGCTGATGAGCGGTCGACCAGAGTCTGGTCGCCGCCCAGTAGCTCAGCAGACTGGCCAGGCCGACCTCGACCGAGTACCTCAGCAGCCTTCCGGTCCCCGCCTTCGGTGAACTCGATGTCACCGCCATGCTGCGACCGCTGTCTCGTGGAACCGCAACGCGCGACCGTGACAGGACATGCCCGTTCGTCACTTACCGGTGACGGAGTCGTGGGCCGCGCTGAGGATGAGATCCGTGACGGCTTGGGGGTGGGAGATCAAGGACACGTGGGAGGAGTCGATCTCCACTGTCCTGCGCGCGTGCGCGCGTTCGGCCTCGTACCGTTCGAGGCTCGGGTTGATGGCCCGGTCCTGTCTGCCGACGAGCACGTAGACGGGCTTGTCCCGCCAGGCCGCTTCGGTGAGTTTGTCGGTGAAGGCGGACTGTGCGATCGGCCGCTGTGTCGATGCCATGACGGACGCCTGCTGCTGGGAGAGGTCCTGAGCGAAGGTGGCGTGGAGTTCGGCGGGCCGGATGTACACGTCGGTGCCCGTGGTGGTGCCGCCGTTGCGGAAGGGGACCTGCCTCAGCGCCTTGGTGAGCGGGGCTGCCGCGAATTTGCCGGAGAGGCTGGCGAAGGACTCTCCCTTGTCCGGCATGATGGCGTTGACGTACACGAGTGCCTTGACGTTGTCGAGGCCGGCGGCCGCCTGTGAGATCACCTCGCCGGCGTAGGAGTGTCCGACGAGAACGATCGGTCCCTTGATGGTTTTGAGGAGGCTGTTCAGGTACGTCGAGTCCTGGGGTATGCCGCGCAGCGTGTTGGGCGGGGCGATGACCTGGTAGCCGTCCCGCTGCAGGCGCTGGACCACTGCGTTCCAGCTGGACCCGTCGGCGAACGCTCCGTGTACGAGCACCACGGTTGGCTTCTGGGCCGCCGGGGCCCGACCGATGTCGTCCGCGGCGTGAGTCGGCATCGGCATCACTGTCAGGGCGGAAAGCACCGCCACTCCAAGGGCCAGTCTGCCCTGGCCCGATGTCAGGATTCCGGAGACGGTCATGTGCTTCCACTTCCTCGGCGTACAAGGTGAACTCGGCCCGTTCGGCGACTGAGAAAAGTGAGGGTCGTACGGAAGGCGTCGCCCGCAGCCACCCCGAGAGCCCTGTCCGGCCGGCTGCGCGGAGTCGCGCGGACCTCCTTCGCGGAAGTCGTCGTGCTCCGCGTCCGCCGCATCTCCCGGATCACCATGTTCGCGTGTCTCTGCTTGCCGCGCATTCGTTGCCGTGGAGGGGGGCCGGTGGCGGGTGTGGTCGCCGCTCGACAGGCCGTCGCCGCTGGACCGCGGCGTCGCCGCCGCGCTGGATGCGCGGCGGCGAGTTGTCGGGGTGCCGCGTTGTGAGACGCGCGACGGTTCGAATGGGTGAATTGCGAGCTATATCGCGCGGTCATACGGTGGATATCGGCGGTCGCGACGACGAGTCCCGCGACGAGTGTCGAGGAGCGGGCGGGGTGGCCGCAGCATGCGGCCGAACGTCTGGTGAAGGAGATCGAGAGCGTCAGCCGGGTGATCGCCACGGCGGAGCCCTCGGCTGCGGAGGCAAAGACACCGTGAAGAGGACGTATCGTGAGCCTGCAGAAGATCCTCCCTGATCGGATCGGGTTCGGGACGGCTCCACTGGGCAACATGTTCCGCGCGGTTCCGGACGACGAAGTGAACGCGACGCTCGACGCCGCCTGGGATCAGGGCGTCCGCTTCTACGACACCGCTCCGCTGTACGGGGCAGGTCTGGCCGAAATCCGCCTTGGTGGACTCCTTTCGAGCAAGCCCCGGAACGAGTTCGTCCTGTCGACGAAGGTGGGCCGGGTCATCCTGGACGAGATCGAAGAGGGTTCCCGTGATTTGGGGGAGAAGGGCAGTCTCTTCGAGTTCGGCCGTCCAAACCGGATGGTCCACGAGTGGACGGCCGAGGCAACCGAGCGCTCGCTCGAAGGCAGCCTGGAACGACTGGGCGTCGACCGGATCGACATCGTGTGGGTCCACGACATCTCCCAGGACTTCTACGGCGACGTGTGGCTGCAGAAGTTCGAGGAGGCCCGAACCGGGGCCTTCCGGGTCCTGTCCCGGCTGCGCGACGAGGGCGTCATCAAGGCGTGGGGTCTCGGGGTCAATCGCACAGAACCCGTCGAGTTGGCCCTGGCCCTGGAAGAGCCCCGGCCGGACGGCTTCCTGCTGGCCGGGCGTTACACCCTGCTGGATCACGCGCACGCTCTGCAGAGACTGCTGCCCATGGCCGTCGAGCAGCAGGTCAGCATGGTCGTCGGTGGTCCGTACAGTTCCGGTGTACTCGCCGGCGGTTCCCACTTCGAATACGCTGACGCTTCCCCCGAGATCGTGGAAAAGGTCCGGCGTCTGAAGGAGCTCGCAGACCGACACGGGGTGAGCATGAAAGCCGCGGCCCTGCAGTTCAGCCTCGCTCACCCCGTGACTGCCGCCGTCATCCCCGGTGCGACCAAGCCCAGTCGCATCGCCGAGGACCTAGCCGCCCTGCATGAGCAGATCCCGGCTGACTTCTGGCGCGAACTGCGGCAAGCCGACCTGGTCAGCCCGCAGGCGCCCTTGCCCGGCGGCACCTGAGCCCCTGCGCATGCTTCCCGTCCGGCAAGGGAGAAACCAACGAGCTCGGGAGAACGTCATGGCATCGACATCCGTCAGCCGGATCGTCCCCGCCTCGCCCGCACGAGTGTGGCAACTCATCGGCGGCTTCGGCTCCCTGCCCGGCTGGCTGCCCTACATCTCCCACAGCGACCTCGTGGAGGGCGGCCGTGTCCGACGGCTGAGAAACCCCGACGAGGACGTCATCGTCGAGCGCCTGGTGGAGTTCAACGACGCCGAGCGCCACTACAGTTACACCATTGTGGAGGCACCTTTCCCTGTCGTCGGCTACCTGTCCACCCTGCGCGTGCACGAGGTGAGCGGTGCCCCCGACAGCGCCGAAGTGCAGTGGTCGGGCCGTTTCACCCCCGAGGGCGAAGCGACCGACGACGAGGTGATCGCTCTTTTCACCGAGATCTACCGAGATGGCCTCGAGGCGCTCCACAAGACAATCGGCCAAGTCACGCCACCGCGTAGCGACGTCCACGCGCCGACTGTTGACATGGGCTGACGTCCATTCGGAACCCGCCTTCGCAGGGCCTGCGGAGATTGACCAGCAGGCCTGCTCAGCGCTCGAAGGTGCCGTACAGGGTTGCCCGCGCGATCGCGTGAGTGAACAGGAGGAGTCCATGAGGGCAGGCGTCGTCGTCTTGGACACCTCCAGTTCCTTCACGTCGACGGCATGCACTACAAGGAAGTAGCGGTCCGGCCCGTTGCCTGGAGGAGTCGCCGGACCGAGATACCTTCTGTAGCCGTCGTCGTTGGGCAGGGTCACCGCGCCGCCAGGCAAGTCACGTCCGTCTCCTGCGCCGGCCGGCAGGTCGGTCACGGAGACGGGAAGGTCGGCGACGGCCCAGTGCCAGAAGCCCGAGGCGACCGCGCCTCCGCCGCAGGCGTGGACGTCGCCGCTGCGCATCCCATTGACATCACATGCCTCCCGGCGCAGACTCACGCCCGACATCAGTGAAGAAAACTTCACCAGGCGAACACTTCGCCGCCTGGGGCAAGGGCGCCACCGGAAGGGGCAGAGCCGATGCGCACCACCGTCGGGATCATCGGAGCCGGACCGGCCGGACTGCTGCTCGCGCGGCTGCTGCACCGCGCCGGCATCGACTCGGTCGTCCTGGAGAGCCACGACCGCGCCTACGTCGAACATCGGCAGCGCGCCGGAATCCTGGAGCAGGGCACGGTGGACGTGCTGCGCGCGGCCGGCGCCGGGGAGCGGATGGACCGGGAGGGCCTGCGGCACGACGGCATCGAGCTGCGCTTCGGCCGGCGCCGCCACCGCGTCGACTTCCCCGGCCTGACCGGCGGCCGGTCCGTGATGGTGTACGCCCAGACGGAGGTCTGCAAGGACCTGATCGCCCTTCAGCTGAAGGACGGCGGGCCGCTGCTGTTCGGGGCCGAGGCGCTGGCGGTGGAGGGCGCCGACGGCGACCGGCCGCGCATCCGGTTCCGGCGCCAGGGCCGCGAGGACCTGCTGGAGTGCGACTACGCCGTCGGCTGCGACGGCTTCTGGGGCGTGGCCCGCAGCGCCTTCCCGGCCGCCCTGTCCCGCGTGTTCGAACGGACGTACCCCTACGCCTGGCTCGGCATCCTCGCCGACGTCGCACCCTCCCACGACGAACTCGTCTACGCCCGCCACGACCGCGGCTTCGCCCTCCTGTCCATGCGGTCCCCGTCCGTCTCCCGCCTCTACCTTCAGGTCCCCGCAGGCGCGGAGGCGGACGACTGGACCGACGACGAGATCTGGTCGGAGCTGGAGCGCCGCTTCGAGACCGAGGACGACTGGCGGCTGGAACGCGGCCCCGTCACCCACAAGTCGGTCACGCCGATGCGCTCCTTCGTGCACGAGCCGATGCGCCACGGCCGGCTCTTCCTCGCCGGTGACGCCGCCCACATCGTGCCGCCGACCGGAGCCAAGGGGCTGAACCTCGCCGTCGGAGACGTCGTCACCCTCGCGCGCGCTCTCGCCCACGAGAAGGAGACCGGCTCGGCGGACCTCCTCGACGCCTACTCCGCGACCTGTCTGCGCCGTGTCTGGCAGGCCGAGCGGTTCTCCTGCGACATGACGACGATGCTCCATCCGGCCCCGGACGCCACGCCCTTCGACGCCCGCCTCCAACTGGCCCGGCTGGAGCGGATCGCCTCCTCCCGCGCGGCCGAGACCGACCTGGCCGAGGCGTACACCGGGTTCCCGCTGGGTTAGCGGCACGTCTCGGCGAGGTAGCAGGTTCGTCATGGAACGCGATCATCCTTGGCCGGGAATCACCGGTACGCGTAGCGTGTTGGGCAGCACGGCAGGGGAAAGATCCTCCTCAGGTATCATGGTCGGTCCTTTGCCAATCCATTACTCTTGAGCCAAGGCCGCGCACGGCAGCCATGGAGGAGTGAAATGAGGAGCAGTAACCCGGTCTTCTCGCGACGGGGGTTCAGCCGCGACAACGGCTACGCCGGCTTCAACACCGCACCGCAGGCCGGGTACGCACAGGGCAACCCGTACGCGCAGAACCCCTACGCCCAGAACCCGTACGCGCAGGCGGACCTCCAGTACGGCGCCCCGCCGCAGGCCCCCGCCACCACCGGCCGGATGACGATGGACGACGTCGTCGTCCGCTCGGCCCTCACGCTCGGCACCGTCGTCGTCGGCGCGGTCCTCGCCTGGGCGCTGCTGCCGGTCACGGCGACCAGCTACGGCCTGGCCGTCGGCTCGGCGATCGTCGCGTTCGTCCTGGCGATGGTCCAGAACTTCAAGCGCACCCCGTCGCCCGCGCTGATCCTCGGGTACGCCGCCTTCGAGGGCGTCTTCCTGGGCGTCATCAGCGAGATGTACAACAGCCGCTGGCAGGGCGCGCCTTTCCAGGCGGTGCTCGGCACCATGGCGGTCTCGGCCGCGACCCTGCTCGTCTACAAGGCCGGCTGGATCCGCGTCACCGCCCGCTACGCCCGCATCGGCATGGCCATCGCCATGGCCTTCCTGGTGGTCATGGCGGTCAACCTGCTGCTGGTCGTGTTCGGCGTCGCCGAGAACGGCGGTCTGCGCAGCTTCGGCCCGCTCGGCGCGCTCGTCAGCATCGTCGCCATCGTGATCGGCGCGTTCTTCCTGACCCTCGACTTCAAGCAGATCGAGGACGGCATCGCCTACGGCGCCCCGCGCAACGAGTCCTGGCTCGCCGCGTTCGGTCTCACCGTGACCCTGGTGTGGATCTACCTGGAGATGCTGCGGCTGGTGGCGATCTTCACCAACAACGACTAGCGCACGCGCCGGTCATGAGAAGGGCCCCGGGCTCCGACCCGGGGCCCTTCGCCGTCTGCTCGCCGTCTGCGGCGGCTAGAGCAGCTTGCGTGCCGCCCTCCTCAGGTCGTACTCGTGGACGATCGCCTTCGCGTGTCCGTACGCGAGGTCGTACTCGTGCCGGAGCCAGCTGACCTTCTCCTCGAAGCGGAACAGGGCGGGGCCTTCTTCAACGGTGCGCAGCCAGTCGGAAACCTCGCGACCGGTGCAGTGGGGAATGCGGGCGAGCAGATTGCGGTGGGTCTCCTCCGAGAAGAGCTGGGACATCGGCGCCTCCGAACGCAAAGGGGATGTAAGCCGGTCCTTCACGTCACGGTGCCTGAGCGTTCGCGTATTGGCAACAGTGCGGCACGTTACGCTCGGCGCGTGGTTGATACGACGCCCTTGACCCGAGCAGTGGATCACTTCGCCGACAGGTTGCGCGCGGCGCCGCAGAGCCGGCTTCAGCGGGGTGCCGCGGCCGAGGCTCTCGAGCTGGCCAGGGAGTTGGCCCGGCGGGCCCAGGCCGTCGAGGAGCCCGGGAGCGAGCCCCGGCAGATGCCGGACGCCGGGATGTTCGCCGTGGCCGATCAGATTCTCGTGGCCGCGCATGACTTGGCGGTGGTGCTGCGGAGTGACGACGAAGTGGCCGAAGCGGTGCGGGTGGTTGAGGAGGCGCGTCAGAGGGCGGGGGTCTGAGGCGCCCGAGGGGCGCTGTCCTCGCCCCGTCCACGCCCTCAGAGCGACGCGATGACCCTGTCGGCCAGGATGTAGACCATGTTCGTGCCGTCCTCGCCGTAGGCGAAGGTCAGGGTGTAGGCGCCGGAGATGCCGGACCCGCCCAGCAGGTACGGGGCCTCGCCCGCCTCCACCGCTGCCGCCAGGCGCTCGGCGGTCTCGCGGTGGCCCGGGGTCATGCACAGGGTGGTGCCGTCGGCGAAGACGTAGACGTCGAGGGTGCCGAGCGGGCCCGGGCGGACGTCGGAGAGCTCGACGCGGTCGGCGGCCAGCTGCTCCAGCGTGGTCACGGTGCGCTCGTGGTCGTTCACCCCCGGCGACTGCACCGGGACGAAGTCGGGGTGCGAGGGGTGACGGCGGCGGGCCGCGGCCAGTTCCGGGGACTCCCCGGCGAACTCGTCGGCGTCGGCGGTCGGCTCGGACACCGGCTCCAGGCCGGCGAAGTCGGTCTGCCGGGGCAGGAACACCTCGGTGTCGGGCAGGCCGAGGAGGGTCGGGGCGTCGGAGGCGTCACGGGCCTCCTGTGCGGCCCAGAAGGCACGTGCCTCGGCCAGCTCCCGCTCCCGCTCCTCGGCGAGCGCCTCGGCCACGGCGGCGCGTATCTGGTCGGCCTCCGCGCCGCTGCGGGCGTTCGGCAGCAGCGCGCGCATGGCGGCCGACTGGTTCTCGGCGAGCTGGGTCTGCAGCTCCGCCAGCTGGCGGCGCAGCTTCAGAACGGTGCGCAGGACGGCGACGCCCACGGCGCCGGTGGCGGCCGTGGTGAGCAGCAGGGCGATCGGCATGGCGCTCACTGACGTACTCCCGGTTCAAAGTCGACCCCCGACTTTCCTACATCAGCTTGAAGGGCGGACTATCGAGCTGTCAGTGCGTAACGTCACGAAACGGACAGGACTTTGGGTTCGCGGCGTCCTCGCGTACCGCGACGACCCACGCTGACCTGCACCGATGTGTCCAGGGGGCGAGATAGGTCACATCCTGGGGGAAATTGGATCACGAAAAGGCCCAGAACCTTGGGGTTTCCTCGGTTCCGGGCCGTTTCCTGACGTGACGTGCCTGTCCCGTCACGGACGGTGCATCAGATCAGCTGAGGCGCTCGATGACCATCGCCATGCCCTGGCCGCCGCCGACGCACATGGTCTCCAGGCCGAACTGCTTGTCGTGCCACTGCAGGGAGTTGATGAGCGTGCCGGTGATCCGGGCGCCGGTCATGCCGAAGGGGTGGCCGACGGCGATGGCGCCGCCGTTGACGTTCAGCCTGTCGATGTCGATGCCGAGGTCCCGGTAGGAGGGGATCACCTGGGCGGCGAAGGCCTCGTTGATCTCGACCAGGTCGATGTCGTCGATGGTGAGACCGGCGCGCCGCAGCGCCTGCTTGCTCGCCTCGACCGGGCCGAGGCCCATGATCTCGGGGGAGAGGCCGGAGACGCCGGTGGACACGATCCGGGCGAGCGGGGTCAGGCCCAGCTCACGAGCCTTGGTGTCGCTCATGATGACGACGGCCGCGGCGCCGTCGTTGAGCGGGCAGCAGTTGCCGGCGGTGACGAGCCCGTCCGGGCGGAAGACCGGCTTCAGGCCGGCGACGCCCTCCAGGGTGACGCCGGCGCGCGGGCCGTCGTCCTTGCTGACGACCGTGCCGTCGGGGAGGGTCACCGGGGTGATCTCGCGCTCCCAGAAGCCGTTCTTGATGGCCTGCTCGGCCAGGTTCTGCGAGCGGACGCCGAACTCGTCCATGTCCTGGCGGGTGATGCCCTTGGCGCGGGCCAGGTTCTCGGCGGTCTGGCCCATCGCGATGTACGGGTCGGGCAGCAGGCCGTCCTCGCGCGGGTCGTGCCAGGTCGTCCCCTCCTGCTGGGCGACCGCCTCGGTGCGGGCCTCGGCCTCGGCGAACAGCGGGTTGTGGGTGTCCGGCAGACCGTCGGAGCTGCCCTTGACGAAGCGGGAGACCGTCTCGACACCGGCCGAGATGAAGACGTCGCCCTCACCGGCCTTGATGGCGTGCAGGGCCATGCGGGAGGTCTGCAGGGACGAGGAGCAGTAGCGGGTGATGGTGCAGCCCGGCAGGTGGTCCATGCCCATCTGCACGGCGACGACACGGCCCAGGTTGTGGCCCTGCTCGCCGCCGGGGAGGCCGCAGCCGAGCATCAGGTCGTCGATGTCCCTCGGGTCCAGCTCGGGGATCTTGGCGAGCGCGGCCTGGATGATCGTGGCGGTCAGGTCGTCGGGGCGCAGGTCCTTCAGGGAGCCCTTGACGGCGCGGCCGATGGGGGAGCGGGCGGTCGAGACGATGACGGCTTCGGGCATCACGGCTCCAGTGAACGGGGTTTTGTACGGGCAGGGCCGGTTGGGAAGTTACCGCTACGTATGGTCCAGGTCACCGGTGTCGGGGTGTGACACTGGCCGCAGTTTACTAAGCGCTTGCTTTTGCCTCCCGTGGCTCGGCCGACCATGCGCGGGCGGGCCCGGTCGCCGCCCAGGTCACAGGGACGGGCGGGCGGGCTCGGCCTCCGGTACGCGGCGCCGCCGCCTCCGCTTCAGCAGCGCCCACGGTCCCCGCGGCCCCGTCGGCATCGCCGCCGTGACCTCGGTACCCGCCTCCGACGCCGCCTCGGCAGCCGCGCGAGCGACCGGCAGGAAGCCCTCGCGCCGCGACACGTCCGGCCGTTCCTCCTCCGCCGGCCACAGGCCCAGCGCCGCGCACACCGTCGGCAACACCGCCATGGCCGCCGTCGCGTACCCCTCGGCCGAGGGGTGGTAGTTGTCCGGCCCGAACAGCTCCCGCGGGTTCGCCTCGAACTCCGGTCCCAGCAGGTCGCCCAGCGACACCGTCCGTCCCCCCTGCTGCACCGCCCCGATCGTCTGCGCCGCCGCCAGCTGCCGCGAGGCCCGCCGGGCGAGCCAGCGCAGCGGCTGCTGCACCGGCTCGATGGTGCCGAGGTCGGGACAGGTGCCGACGACCACCTCCGCACCGGCCGTGCGCAGCCGTCGTACCGCCGCCGACAGATGCCGTACCGAACGGGTCGGCGGCATCCGGTGGGTCACGTCGTTCGCACCGATCATGATCACGCAGACGTCCGGGACGGGCGACGCCCCCGACAGCACCAGCGCCACCTGGCGGTCCAGGTCGTCGGACCGGGCCCCCGGCTGCGCCACGTTCCGCAGCTCCACCGGGCGTTCCGCCACCGCCGCCAGCCCCGACGCCAGCAGCGCGCCCGGCGTCTGGCCCGACCGGTGCACGCCCTGGCCGGCCGCCGTGGAGTCGCCGAGCATGGTCAGGCGGAGGGGCGGTTCGCCGGGGACGTCGTAGGTGTGGCCGTACACGCCGTCGGCCATGGGAACGCGGCCGCCGCTGTGGTTGCCCACATGGCGCCGGGCCAGCCGTACCTCCGCGAGCAGCAGGCCGACCGCGGCCGCCCCGACCAGCCCGACCCCGCCACCGCCGTACGCCGCTCCGGCCGCGATCCGCCGGGCCACCCTCGCCCTCGACATGCTCGTCATGCGTCGCCGCCACCTCCTCGTAGCCGTTCACCCACTCCTTGCCCCGTACGGACCGTGCGTCAATCTCAACGGGGAGTGAACGGCCGCCCCGGCCACACAGCTGGCCTTAGGCTGGCGGCACCACTAAGACCACATCTTTTGCAGCAACCGGAGACAACGGTGCAATTCCACGACTCGATGATCAGCCTCGTCGGCAACACCCCGCTGGTGCGGCTCAACAACGTGACCGAGGGCATCCAGGCCACCGTGCTGGCCAAGGTGGAGTACTTCAACCCGGGCGGTTCCGTGAAGGACCGCATCGCCCTGCGCATGATCGAGGCCGCCGAGCAGAGCGGCGAGCTCAAGCCGGGCGGCACGATCGTCGAGCCGACCAGCGGCAACACCGGTGTGGGCCTGGCCATCGTGGCTCAGCAGAAGGGGTACAAGTGCATCTTCGTGTGCCCCGACAAGGTCTCCACCGACAAGATCAACGTGCTGCGGGCCTACGGCGCCGAGGTCGTCGTGTGCCCGACCGCCGTCGCTCCGGAACACCCGGACTCCTACTACAACGTCTCCGACCGGCTCGTCCGCGAGACCCCGGGCGCCTGGAAGCCGGACCAGTACTCCAACCCCAACAACCCGCTCTCGCACTATCACTCGACCGGTCCCGAGCTGTGGGAGCAGACCGAGGGGAAGATCACCCACTTCGTGGCGGGCGTGGGCACGGGAGGCACCATCTCCGGCACCGGCCGGTATCTGAAGGACGTGAGTGACGGCCGCGTCAAGGTCGTCGGCGCCGACCCCGAGGGCTCGGTGTACTCCGGCGGGTCCGGGCGGCCGTACCTGGTCGAGGGCGTGGGCGAGGACTTCTGGCCGACCGCCTACGACCGCACCGTCGCGGACGAGATCGTCGCCGTGTCCGACAAGGACTCCTTCCAGATGACCCGCCGGCTCGCCAAGGAGGAGGGCCTGCTGGTGGGCGGCTCCTGCGGTATGGCCGTCGTCGCGGCGCTGCGGGTCGCCGAGCGGCTCGGGCCCGACGACGTCGTGGTCGTACTGCTTCCGGACAGCGGCCGCGGCTACCTCAGCAAGATCTTCAACGACGAGTGGATGGCCGACTACGGCTTCCTGGAGGACGAGGGCCCGAGCGCCCGCGTCGGCGACGTCCTGAACGACAAGGCGGCCGGCACCATCCCCTCCCTGGTGCACATGCACCCGGAGGAGACCGTCGGCCAGGCCATCGAGGTGCTGCGCGAGTACGGCGTCTCGCAGATGCCGGTCGTCAAGCCGGGCGCCGGTCACCCGGACGTGATGGCCGCCGAGGTCGTCGGGTCCGTGGTGGAACGGGAGCTGCTGGACGCCCTGTTCTCCAAGCGCGCCTCCCTGGAGGACCCGCTGGAGAAGCACATGTCCGCCCCGCTGCCCCAGGTCGGCTCCGGCGAGCCGGTCGGTGACCTGATGAGCGTGCTCGGCTCGGCCGACGCGGCGATCGTCCTGGTCGAGGGCAAGCCCACCGGCGTGGTCAGCCGGCAGGACCTGCTGGCCTTCCTCGCCAAGGGCGGGAAGCAGTAGCGAACCCCCGGTGAACTGGGGGTTCACTGGCGTGGCTCGGGCGGTGCGGGGTTCGCGGAAGTGGTACGAGCGCGTCACGTGCGCGCAGCACCGGCTTAACACGGGTCCGGCACATTGGTGGGTGTCGGCGGGGGCGGGAGCGGCTCCCCTCCCCGGCCGGCGCCGAACGGCGCCTAGGACCTCCGGAGCGGCTCCCGGACCTCCATGGACGCCACGGACGCGAGAAGTCCGGCCCTGACCCGGCCCGCGTCCTTCGCGGGGACCGCCGTCGTCCCGCCCCCCGGCAACGGGGGTGCGGCGGTCCCCGCGCACACCCCTTTTGCGCCTGAGCCGGCGCCGCTCTCGCGGAGGTGGTTGCTCGCCGTCGTGGTTCCTCAATGACCGGTTGCGGCCGTCGCCGCTTTCCAACTGCCCAGCAATGCAAGGCGTTCGGCCGTCTCCGAGCCCGGTTCGGGGGTGTACACCACGATCGTCCGGTCCGGGGCCGCCGGCATCGTGAGCGTCTCGTACGGCAGGGTCAGCAGGCCCGCCACCGGGTGCCGTACCTGCTTCACGCCGTACGCGCACTCCCTGACCTCGTGGTCGGCCCACAGGCGGCGGAAGTCCTCGCTCTTCAGGGACAGTTCGGCGACCAGCGCGCACAGCTCGGGGTCGTCGGCGTACCGGCCCGACAGCACCCGCAGATGGGCCACCGTCTGCGCGGCCACCGCCGCCCACTCGGGGTAGAGGTTCCGGCCGTCCGGGGAGAGGAAGACCTGCCGGGGCACGCTCCGTTCCCCCGGTGTCATGCGGCCGAAGCCGCTCAGCGCGTCGGCGATCGCGTTCCAGGCCACGACGTTCATCCGGGGGTCGAGCACGAAGGCCGGGTTGCGCTCCATGCCGTCGAGCAGGACCTGGATGCCCGGACGGATGCGGGGCGGGACCGCCCGCTGCCCCTGCCGCCCGTGCTGCCGGTGCTGCGGGCGCGCCACCGTCCGCAGGTACGCCTGCTCGGTCTCGTCCAGCCGCAGCACCCGCGCGATCGCGTCCAGCACCGCGTCGCTCACGCTCGTGCCCCGGCCCTGTTCCAGCCGGATGTAGTAGTCGACGCTGACCCCCGCGAGCTGGGCCACCTCCTCGCGGCGCAGGCCCGGTACGCGGCGCCGCCCGTGGCTGGGCAGCCCCACCTCCTCGGGCTGGATCCGTGCACGTCGCGAGCGCAGGAAGTCGCCGACTTCCCCTTCCAGCCAGTCCCCGTCCATACCTCGATCGTAGGGGAGCGGCCGGTCGCCAACCTGGTACTGGCAGACCCAGGAAAAGCCCAGCCCTGGGTACGGCCGGCGGAGGCGGCAAGGCTGGTGCCGGCCGCCGGGGAGCCGCCCCGGCGCCCATCACCAGGGGGAACACCCATGTCGTACGAGAACCTGTCCGGCCGTACCGCCGTCGTCACCGGAGCCGCCAGCGGCATCGGCGAGGCCGTCGCGCTGCAACTCGCCGCCGAGGACGCCCGGGTGGCGCTGCTCGCCCGGCGCGCGGACCGGCTTCAGGAACTGGTGGACAAGATCCGGGCCGGCGGGGGCGAGGCGCTCGCCGTGACCGCCGACGTCACCGACGACGCGTCCGTGACGGCCGCCCGGGATCTGGTGCACGAGACCTTCGGCACCGTCGACCTCGTCGTGAACAACGCCGGAGTGATGCTCCCGAACCCCGTCACCGACGGCCGGCTCGACGAGTGGCAGCGGATGCTCGACACCAACGTCACCGGAGCGCTGCGGATCATCCGCGCCTTCACCGCCGACCTGGTGGGCGCCGCCGGCGAGGGCCGTACCGCCGACCTCGTCAACGTCTCCTCCATCGGCGCCCACCTCACCTTCCCCAACTACGCGGTGTACGGGGCGACCAAGGCGGCCGTCACCCATCTCTCGAACAACCTGCGCTCCGAGTTGGGGCCGCTCGACGTGCGGGTGACGAACATCGAGCCGGGGCTGACGGAGACCGAGCTGGCGACACACATCGACAGCGCGGAACTGTCCGGCCAGCTGGACGGCATGCTCGACGCGATCGGCAGCCTGTCGGCGGCCGAGGTCGCCGATGTCGTCGCCTACGCCACCAGCCGGCCCCGGCACGTCAACCTCCGCCAGATCATGGTCCTGCCGACCCGGCAGGCGTGAGGGGTCAGTCCTCTTCGGAGGCGCGGCGGCGGCCCCTGAGCAGGTCCGGATTGGTGCGGGCGGCCTGGACGAGGTTGACGCCGACGATGCCGCCCCAGGAGATCAGCAGGCCGGACAGGCCGACGCTGTAGGCGCCGATCGCCGACAGCGGGATCGCCAGCACCAGCGAGATGACGGCCAGGCCGAACCGCTCGGCCCAGGAGTCCGCGCCGTCCCCGGTGCGGCTGCCGCGCGCCACCTGCATCCGCTGCTCGGCCAGTGTCCGCCTCAACCGCCGCTCGACCGCGCCGTCGATGCGCTGGTCGACTTTCTCCAGGAAGGAGTCGACCAGCGCCGACTCGTACTCCTCGCCCAGTTCCCTGCGGGTCTGGAGAGTGGCGTCGAGTTCTTTTCTCAGGTCGGTGTCCCGCCCGTCCGTTCCGGTCATGACGGATACGTTAGGCAGCGCTCAGACCTTCCGCACTGGGGACAGCCCCCCTCTCGGACACCCGGCCACCTCACCGGGCCGTGCTGCCCGGCGTGGGCGTTCGCCACGTCATCGGAGGTCGTCGAACCGGATCATGAGATGTCCCTTGCCCGGCTGCATAACATCATGCAGAGTTCTTGGTGTGTGAATAGCTCGTCGACGTGAGGTAAGGGCGAGAACAGGTGTCCGGGTCGAGGGGAGTCTGGGCTTGATGTCGTCTCGCATCGTGGACGCACCGGTGTCCGTGCCGTCCCTGCCGTCCGGGCGGTCCGCGCCCGTGGTCCTGGACGGGGCCGGGCTCGGCGTCGAGGACGTCGTGCGGCTCGCCGACGGCGCCGCGCGTCCCGTCCCCGAGGCCGACGCGCTGCGGCGCGCGGAGCACTCCTGGAACGCCGCCCGGCAGATCGCCGCCACCGGGCGCGTCTACGGCCGCTCCACCGGCGTGGGCGCCAACCGGAACGAGGACGTGCCCACCGAGGCCGCCGCCGGCCACGGCCTGCGCCTGCTGCGCAGCCACGCCGGCGCCATCGGCGAGGAGCTCCCCGCCCGCCAGGTGCGCGCCATGCTCGCCGTCCGTGCCAACCAGCTGCTGGCCGGCGGCGCGGGCCTCAGGCCCGGCGTGGTCACCGCCCTGTGCGAGGCCCTGGAGAGCGGCGCGTACCCGGTCGTCAACGAGTTCGGCTCCGTCGGCACCGGCGACATAGCCGCCCTCGCCCAGGTTGGGCTCGCGCTCGCCGGGGAACACCCCTGGCGCGGCGCCGGCGGCCCCGCCGCCCAACCCCTAGACAACAACGACGCCCTCGCCCTGATCAGCAGCAACGCCCTCACCCTCGGCCAGTCCGCGCTGGCCCTGCACGAGCTGCGTGGGCTCGTCGGCGCCACCCAGGTCGTCGCGGCCCTGTCCCTCATCGCCGTCGACGGCTCCCACGAGGCGTACGCCGCCCCCGTGCACGCCGCCCGCCCGCACCGGGGCAGCACCGAGGTGGCCCGGCGGATGCGGGAGCTGATCGGTGCCGCCGACCGGCCGACCCCGCCGCTCGGCCGGATCCAGGACCCCTACGGCTTCCGCTGCCTGCCCCAGATCCACGGCCCGGCGCACGACGCGGCCGACGCCCTGGAGCAGGTGCTGACCGTGGAGATCAACGCGGCCGCCGAGAACCCGCTCATCGCCCCCGAGGACCAGGCCGCCTACCACCACGGCGGCTTCTACCAGGCCCAACTGGCCCTCGCCCTCGACCACTTCAGGCTCGCACTGACCCAGGTGGCCCGGCTGTCCACCTCCCGCCTGTCCACGCTCAACGAGCCCGCCTACACGCGGCTGCGCCCCTTCCTCGCCGACCACGAGCCGGCCTCCTCCGGCGTGATGATCCTGGAGTACGCGGCCGGAGCGGCCCTCGGCGATCTGCGGGCCTTCTCCGCGCCCGCCTCGCTCGGCCACGCTGTACTCTCCCGGGGCGTCGAGGAACAGGCCAGCTTCGCCTCGCTCGCCGCGCGGCAGACCCTGCGCGCGTGCGCTGCGTATCGTCTGGTGGTCGGCTGCGAGCTCGTCGCCGCCGTCCGTGCGCTGCGCCAGCGCGACCTGCGGCCCGACCCGGGGCTGCCGGCCGGCCGGGCGTTCGCGCTCGCCGAGTCGGTCCTGGACGCCGATCCGGCCGACCGGCCGCTCACGGACGACGTGACGGAGGCGGCCGCACTGCTCGACCGGTTCACGGACATCTGGAGGGGGAGCACGTCATGAGCGTGGACAGGAGTGCTGACGCGACGGAGAGTGTCCCGTCCGGTACGGCCCCCGGTGTCCCCGGTGTCACGGACAGCCCCGCGAACCGGCTCCAGGCGCTGTTCGAGGGCCACCGGCTCACGCCGACCCAGCGCCGGATCGCGCACAGCATGGTCCGGCGGGCCGCCGACGTGCCCTTCCTGTCCAGCGTGGAGCTCGCCGAACTGGCCGGGGTCAGCCAGCCGTCGGTCACCCGGTTCGCCGTGGCGCTCGGCTTCGACGGCTATCCGGCGCTGCGCAAGCACCTGCGCGAGGTCGTCCCCGCCGAACCGGCCGCCGAGGCGGGCGCCTTCAACGAGTACCAGCAGGCCGTCGAGGCCGAGATCGAGAACCTCAGGCACCTCGCCGACCTGCTCGCCGACCCGCGCCCGGTGCAGCGGGCCGGGCGGATCCTGGCCGCCTCCCGCCCGCTGCCCGTGCTCGGCCTGCGCGCCGCCGCCTCCCAGGCGTACGGCTTCGCCTACTTCGCCGCCAAGGTCCACCCGGACGTCCGGCTGCTCAACGAGGGCGGCACCATGATCCAGGACCGTATCGACGCGGCCGTCCGCGCGGGCGCCTCCGCGCTGCTGTGCTTCGCGCTGCCCCGGCATCCGCGCGAGGTCGTCGACACCCTCGCCTACGCCAAGGACGTCGGCCTGACGACGGTCACGGTCGCCGACTCCGCGTTCGCGCCGGTCGCCAAGTACTCCGACCTGCTGCTGCCCGCAGCCGTCGGCACGGGGCTCGCCTTCGACACCGCGTGCGCGCCGATGCTGCTCGGACGGGTGCTGCTGGAGGCGCTCTGCGACGACCTGCCCGAGGCGCAGGCCCGGCTGGAGGAGTTCGACGCCACGGCGGCGTCCCGCGGGCTCTTCGTCGAATAGGCCTGCGCGCTCTCAGATTCGTCTCACGTTCGCCCGCTAGCTTCCCCCCAAGACTCAAAACGCTTTGCGGACACGTGACACGGGAGGCTGACGTGGCGCGCGGAGGACAGGGGCTGGCCCGGGTGGCCGTCGTCGTACGGGCGGGGGCCGCACCGCTGTGGTGGTTCGGGGTGTTCGCCGCGGGGGTCGGGGTGCTGCCGTCCGGGCTGACCGGGCGCCGGACCGGGGTGCTCGCCGGGGCGGCGCTGTTCCTCGTCGGCGCGGCGGTCGTGGCACTGGTGCGGCGGGGCCGGTACGGCGCCCTCGCCCGGGGCGCGGCCCGCGCGGGCAAGTACGACGTGCTGCAGGACCGGGCGGTGACCGTGCGCAACTGGCGCCGGGGCCACCGCTGGTGGCTGCTGGCGGCCTTCGCCGTGGCGCTCGGCTCGGCCTTCGCGGTGCCCGCGGCCGGCGGCATGCTGCTGGCCGGGCTCGGCGCCGGGCTGCGGCTGAAGGCCGCCTGGATCGGGCGCCGCGAACGCGCCGAGGACACGCTGCTGTGGGTGCGTGTGGACTGGCTCGACCGGCGCGGCGGCAGCCCGGCGGGCAAGGCCGTCAAGGGCCTGCGCGGTACGGGCATCGCGGCCGGCGACGCGGCCCCGGGCGGGGCCCGCCGCCGCACCGGCGCACTGGTCTAGACCTCGAGCTCCGATTCGATCTTCTTGAGCTGGTGCCGCGCCATCGCCAGGTTGGCCCGGCCGGCGTCCAGGACCAGGTACAGGAACAGGCCGTTGCCGCCGCGGCCCTTGAGCAGGCGGATCATGTGGTACTGGTCGGACAGCGTGATCAGGATGTCCTCGATCTCGCCCTTGAGGCCCAGCATCTCCATCGCGCGCATCTTGGCGCGGACCACGTCGGTGTTGCCCGCGGCGGCCACGTTCAGGTCGAAGGTCTTGCTGCCGCCGATCGTGCCCAGCGCCATCCCGCTGGTGTAGTCGACGAGCGCGACCCCGGTGGCGCCCTCGATGGAGGTGAGGGCTTCCTTCAGCGCGGTCTCGGTGTTGGCCATGGTGGATCCTCTCTGACGGTTCAACTGTCGGTTGCGGTGCGCGCGTCGGCGCTCGTGGGGCGGGGCGTGCGGGGTGTGCGGGTCGTGCGGGTACGGGCCGGGGGTGCGGTGCCGGCGGCGCCCAGCGGCCGTCCGCGCCGGCCGGCCTCCCGGGCGGCGGCGTCGGCGGCGTCGAGCAGCTCCCCGATGCGGGCTCCGGCGCGGCGGCCCTCCAGATGCAGCCGGCCGACGTTGACCCGGCCCTCGGCGAGCAGGGTGAGTACGGCGGTGCGGCCGGCCGCGTAGGTGGCGACATAGCCGTGCTCGCCGCGCACCAGCAGCTCCCGGAAGCCGCCGTTGCCGGTGGCGTCGGCGACCCGTACGGCGACGCCGAGTGCAGCGGCGGTGAGGGCCGCCAGGCCCTCCGGGTCGACACCGGGCGCGTCGTGGGCGACGACGAGACCGTCGACGCCGGCCGCCAGGGCGCCGGTGAGCTGCGGCACCCGGTTGCGCAGCCGGTGCAGTTCGTCCACGACGGCCTCGAGGTCCTCCTCGGACGCCATCAGCTCTCTCCTCTCGGCGGGGCGGTGCCGTTCAAAGTGCCTCCAGCGCATCCCTGAGCCTCTTCAGCAGCGCGATGTCGGGGTCGGTGACCGGGGGTGGGGGCGGCGGTGCGGGCGCTGCCGGCCGGGGTGCGACATGGCCGGCGGCCACGAGCCGGCGTACGTCGACCAGCGTGTGGAAGGCCTGCCGGCCCAGGTTCCGGGCGATCCCGGGGGCCGTGCGGACGCCGTCCACGCGGTCCAGGACCGCCCGCTGCCGGGGCGTGACCGGCGCGGCGGCGGTGCGTGCTCCCGCCGGGTCCGCACGGATCAGCGGGGCGCTGTCGGCAGCCGGGTCGGGCCACAGCCGGTGCAGCAGCAGCCGGCGGCGCAGCGTCTCGCGTTCCAGGGCGACGACCGGGACCGAGGGCAGCGGGCCGGTCCGGGGCGCGCTGTCGTAGCGGAAGCGGCCCGGGGCGCTGCTCGGGGCCAGCGCGAAGTACCCGGCGTCGTAGAGGGCGTCCAGATGGCACAGCTCCAGCGCGCCCGCGGGCAACAGCCCGGAGTCCAGCAGGAGTTCGGCGGCGTGCAGCGGGCCGGAGGTCCGGTCTGCGGCCCGCTGCCAGGCGGTGGCGGCGAGGGTGCCGTGGGCCGTGAGGAGCACGTCGAGACCGGGGGCGAAGGGGCTCTCGGCGTGCACCACCCGGCCCTCGGCGAGGTACAGGGTGCCGTGCTCGCGGACCAGGACGCCGGTGGCCCGCTCCTCGGCGAGCCGGGTCAGCATCGGTGACAGCGCCCGCGTGGCCGACTTGTCCCGCACCGGCAGCGGGGGCGGAGGTATCTGCACCATGGTCATCCCAGCACCAGCCGGGCCGCCATCTCGCCGAGCCGGATCCGGGCGAGCGCGAGGTTGCCCTCCTCGCGGTCGAGCCACAGGTGCAGGAAGACGCTGCTGTCGAAGGACGTGTCCACGAATCTCAGCAGGTGGTAGCTGTCGCGGTTGCTGACGATCACGTCCTCGACGGGTGGGTGCCCGTCGTCGGTCCGGGCCGCGAAGGCGCCGTGCTCGGCGGCCATCCGGGCCAGTTCGGCGGCCTCGGCGGCGGTCGTCTCGTGGTCGCCGCCGGGCGCCTCGCCGACCGTGCCGAGGGCCAGTCCGCTCGTCCAGTCCACCAGTGCCGCTCCCCGGGCACCGGGCAATCGCATCGCTTCCAGCAGGCACTCGTCGATTCCGGGCACCGGTGGCTCCCCTCCCGCCTGGTTCTCCGGCTGAGTGACAGCGACACTACGCACCGTGCGCGGGGAAGGTGGAGCCTTTGGCATTTTCCGGTGGAACATGCGTCCGGCGTACTAGTGTGGGTCAACTGGCCACTGTGCCAGGAGAGTTGATCCATTTGTTCGAGGGCGCCGGGGGTGCGTCAACGGCTTCCCGGGGTCCCCAGGGTGGTGAGCGCGTCCGGGTGCGCCCCGCCGGACTCCGCCACCACCTCCGCGATGGTCTGCGGCTCCCGTACGGTCGCGAAGGCGACGCCCGCCGAGCCGTCCGGTGCGAAGCCGTAAATGCCCGGCCGGACAAGGGAGTTGTAGGCGTAGTGGTGGGCGAAGTAGTACGCGCCCGTGTCGAGCGCGGCCGCGTAGTCGCCCTGCTCCAGCAGCGGCAGCGCGCGCCCCTCCGCCAGCAGGTCGCCCGAGAAGCAGGCCGGCCCGGCCACGTCCTGCACCACCTCCGGTCCCGGCTTCGGCCGCCCCTTGGCGTCGTAGGCGGCGATCCGCAGCGGCCACGCCTCCGGCGCGTACACGGTCCGCGTCGCCACCTGCACGCCGGCGTGCGTCACCGCGATCCGCCGCCCGCCCGCGCTCTTGGCGTACTCCACCCGGGCCACCACCGTCCCGTGCTTGGCCAGCAGTGACCGGCCGAACTCGGTCACCAGCCCGTACCGCCCGTCGAACAGCCCCGGGACCCGCTCGGCCAGCAACCGGGCGTAGTGCGCGTAGGAGGGTGCCGTCGCCTCGGCCGAGAAGTTCACCGGCAGTCCGCCGCCGATGTCGAGGGTGTCGATCTGCCGCCGCCCCGCCCGCTCGTTGATCTCCTCCGCGAGCGCGTACGTCTCCGCCACGCCCCGCGCCAGCAGTGCCACAGGGATGCCCTGCGAGCCGGTGTGCGCGTGCAGCCGGGTCAGCCACGGCCGGTCCAGATACGCGCGTACGACCCACTCGCGCGCCCCCTCGTCGCGCAGTGCCACCCCGAACTTGGAGGTCGCCGTCGCCGTCGAGGTCGCCCCGATCGTGCCGCCGCCGACCTGCGGGTTCACCCGGATGCCCAGCGGGGAGCCGGTGGGTGCGGACCGCACCAGGGCGTCCAGGCGGTCCAGCTCCTGCGGGTTGTCGGCGTTCACCGCGATGCCCAGCGCCAGTGCCTCGCGCAGCTCCGCCGGGGTCTTGGCGGGCGAGTCCAGCACGGTCCGGGCCGTCGGCACCCCGGCCGCCCGCGCCAGCGCCAGCTCGCCCGGGCTCGCCACCTCCGCGCCGATGCCCGCCTCGTGCAGCAGCCGCAGTACGGGCACCAGCGGGGTCGCCTTCACCGCGAAGGCGTGCAGCACCGGTGTCCCGGGCGGCACGACCGCGTCGAACGCCGCCCGCAGGGCCGCCGCGGACTCCCGGATCCCGGTCACGTCCAGCAGCCCGGCCACGGCCGCGTCCGGCCCCAGTAGCCCCTGCTCCACGGCGGCCCGCACCGCCTCGTCCCGCCGCGCGGCGCGCTTCAGGGCCTCCCTTCCGAGGTCCCGCTCCACTTCGAGGTCCCGCTCCACGGCCTCTCCCCTCATGTCCCCTCGTGTCCCCGCGTGTCCGTCTCGCGTACATCCAGCCAAACACCGAGGGCGTGCGGGCGGGGTCGCCCCGATGTATTGACTAGTTCTATTCAGAGCGACAGGATGTGAATAGACATGGCAACAGGAGGAGGCAGACGATGTCGGGACCCCGCCCCGTACGAGCACCGCGCGGCACGGAACTGAGCGCCCTGGGATGGCAGCAGGAAGCCGCCCTGCGCATGCTGCAGAACAATCTCGACCCGGAGGTCGCGGAGCACCCCGACAAGCTCGTCGTCTACGGCGGCACCGGCAAGGCCGCCCGTGACTGGCGCTCCTTCGACGCCATGGTCCGCACCCTGAAGACCCTCAAGCAGGACGAGACCATGCTGGTCCAGTCCGGCCGCCCGGTCGGCGTGATGCAGACCCACGAGTGGGCCCCGCGCGTCCTCATCGCCAACTCCAACCTGGTCGGCGACTGGGCCAACTGGGAGGAGTTCCGCCGCCTGGAGGCCCTCGGCCTGACCATGTACGGCCAGATGACCGCCGGCTCCTGGATCTACATCGGCACCCAGGGCATCCTCCAGGGCACCTATGAGACCTTCGCCGCCGTCGCCGCGAAGAAGTTCGAGGGCACCCTCGCCGGGACCATCACCCTGACCGCCGGCCTCGGCGGCATGGGCGGCGCCCAGCCCCTCGCCGTGACGATGAACGACGGCGTCGCGATCTGCATCGACTGCGACCCGCGCGCCATCGAGCGCCGCATCGAGCACCGGTACCTGGACGTCAGGGCCGACTCCCTCGACCACGCGCTCCAGCTGGCGGTGGAGGCCCGCGACCAGCGCAAGCCGCTGTCCATCGGCGTCCTCGGCAACGCGGCCGAGCTGGTCCCGCAGCTGCTCGCGATGAACGCCCCCATCGACATCGTCACCGACCAGACCTCCGCCCACGACCCGCTGTCCTACCTGCCGGTGGGTGTGGCCTTCGAGGACATGGCGTCCGAGGCGGCGAAGGACCCGGCGGGCTTCACCACCCGGGCCCGCGAGTCCATGGCGAAGCACGTGGAGGCCATGGTCGGCTTCATGGACGCCGGCGCCGAGGTCTTCGACTACGGCAACTCCATCCGCGGCGAGGCCCAACTGGCCGGCTACGCCCGGGCGTTCGCCTTCCCCGGCTTCGTCCCCGCCTACATCCGGCCGCTGTTCTGCGAGGGGAAGGGCCCCTTCCGCTGGGCGGCCCTGTCCGGTGACCCCGCCGACATCGCCAAGACCGACAAGGCGATCCTGGAGCTGTTCCCGGAGAACGAGTCCCTGGCCCGCTGGATCAAGATGGCCGGCGAGCGCGTCCACTTCCAGGGTCTGCCCGCGCGCATCTGCTGGCTCGGCTACGGCGAGCGCGACAAGGCCGGCGAGCGCTTCAACGACATGGTGGCCTCCGGCGAGCTCGCCGCTCCGCTGGCGATCGGCCGCGACCACCTGGACTGCGGCTCGGTGGCCTCGCCGTACCGCGAGACCGAGGCCATGCTCGACGGGTCCGACGCGATCGCCGACTGGCCGCTGCTGAACGCCATGGTGAACGTGGCCTCCGGCGCGTCGTGGGTGTCCATCCACCACGGTGGCGGCGTGGGCATGGGCCGGTCCATTCACGCCGGGCAGGTGACCGTGGCCGACGGCACGAAGCTGGGTGGCGAGAAGATTCGCCGGGTGCTGACGAACGACCCGGGCATGGGTGTCATCCGGCACGTGGACGCGGGGTACGACATCGCGGAGTCGGTGGCCGGGGAGCGCGGTGTCCGGGTGCCCATGCGCGAGGGTGACGACGCGTGAGTTTCCACAGCATGTGGGCGGAGCTGCTGCCGATCGGCCGCAGCTCCGCCTCCGGCGGCTACCGGCGCTACGCCTGGACCGGTGCCGATGCCGACTGCCGGGCCTGGTTCAAGGAGCAGGCCGGGGCGCGCGGGCTGACGTACGAGGTGGACCGGAACGGCAACCAGTGGGCCTGGCTCGGTGACCCCGCTGCCGGGGACGCCGTCGTCACCGGCTCCCACCTGGACTCCGTACCCGACGGTGGTGCCTTCGACGGCCCTCTCGGTGTGGTGTCCTCCTTCGCGGCCCTCGACGAGCTGCGGAGCAGGAACCTGCGGTTCGCGAAGCCCCTGGCCGTCGTCAACTTCGGTGACGAGGAAGGCGCCCGGTTCGGGCTCGCCTGTGTCGGCTCGCGGCTCACCGCCGGACAGCTGAGCGCCGAGCAGGCCCACCGGCTCACCGACGCCGACGGGATCAGCCTCCCGCAGGCCATGGAGGCCGCCGGGTACGACCCCGAGGACATCGGGGCCGACCCGGAGCGGCTGGCCCGGATCGGCGCCTTCGTCGAGCTGCACGTCGAGCAGGGGCGTGCGCTGGACCTGTCCGGCGACCGGGTCGGCATCGCCAGTGCCATCTGGCCGCACGGCCGCTGGAGGTTCGACTTCCGGGGCGAGGCCAACCACGCCGGCACCACCCGGCTGGCCGACCGCCACGACCCGATGCTGTCCTACGCCGAGACCGTGCTCGCCGCCCGCCGCGAGGCCGAACTCGCCGGTGCCGTCGCCACCTTCGGCAAGATCGCCGTGGAGCCCAACGGGGTCAACGCGATCCCCTCCCTCGTGCGCGGCTGGCTCGACTCCCGCGCCGCCGACCAGGACACCCTGGACACCGTGGTGGGCGGGATCGAGAAGGCCGCCCGGGAGTACGCGGACGCCCACGGCATCGACCTGGACGTGGTCCGGGAGTCCTTCACCCCGGTCGTCGAGTTCGACCACGCCCTGCGCGACGAACTCGCCCGCATCCTGGGCAAGGACACCGGCCTGAAGGTGCCCGTCCTCGGGACCGGGGCGGGACACGACGCCGGAATCCTCTCCGGCAGCATTCCGACCGCCATGCTGTTCGTGCGCAACCCCACCGGTGTCTCGCACTCCCCGGCCGAGTTCGCCGCCGAGGACGACTGCGTGGCCGGGGTGCGCGCGCTCGCCGACGTACTGGAAGGGCTGGCCTGCAGGTGACCAAGCGGACCTACTGGTTGGAGCACGCCTGGCTCGGCACGAACGTCGAGCCGGGCGTGGCCCTCGACACCGAGGACGGCCGGATCAGTGCCGTCCGCACCGGGACGCCCGCTCCGCCGCCCGGCGCCGAGGTGCTGCGCGGGCTCACCCTGCCGGGGCTCGCCAACGCCCACAGCCACGCCTTCCACCGGGCGCTGCGCGGCACCGTCCAGGTCGGCTCCGGCACCTTCTGGACCTGGCGCGAGGTGATGTACTCCGTCGCCGACCACCTGACCCCGGACACCTACCACGCCCTGGCGCGCGCGGTGTACGCCGAGATGGCCCTGGCCGGCGTCACCTGCGTCGGCGAGTTCCACTACGTGCACCACGCGCCCGGCGGCACCTCCTACGCCGACCCCAACGCCATGGGGGAGGCGCTGGTCGCCGCCGCCGCCGAGGCCGGGATCCGGATCACCCTCCTCGACACCTGTTACCTGTCCTCCGCCATCGTGAACAAGCACAGTGGCGAGCCGCCCAACCCCCACCAGCTGCGGTTCTCCGACGGCAGCGCGGAGGCCTGGGCCGAACGCTGTGCAGTTCTCAAGGAGCGGGATCACGCGCGGATCGGGGCGGCGATTCACTCCGTACGGGCCGTGCCGGCAGGGCAGTTGGCGACCGTGGCGGGGTGGGCCGAGCAGCGGCGGGCCCCGCTGCACGTGCACCTGTCGGAGCAGACCGCCGAGAACGACGCCTGCCTCGCCGCGCACGGCTGCACGCCCACCCGGCTGCTCGCCGACCACGGCGTCCTCGGGCCGCGCACCACCGGTGTGCACAACACCCATCTCACCGACGAGGACATCGCCCTGCTCGGCGGCTCGGGCACCGGTACCTGCATGTGCCCGACGACCGAGCGGGACCTGGCCGACGGCATCGGCCCGGCCGTCGCCCTGCAGCGGGCCGGCTCCCCGCTCTCCCTCGGCTCCGACAGCCACGCCGTCATCGACCTGCTCGAAGAGGCGCGCGCGATGGAGCTGAACGAGCGGCTGCGCACCCGCACCCGGGGGCACTGGACGGCGGCCGCCCTGCTGCGGGCCGCCACCGCCGACGGCCATGCCGCCCTCGGCTGGGACGAGGCCGGCACCCTCGAACCCGGCGCGCTCGCCGACTTCACGACGATCGCCCTGGACTCGGTCAGGACAGCGGGCCCGCTGCCCAGGCTGGGCGCCGAGACGGCCGTATTCGCCGCGACGGCAGCGGACGTACGGCATACGGTCGTCGGCGGTCGGCATGTCGTACGGGACGGGGCGCACACGCTCGTCCCCGATGTGCCACAGGCCCTCGCGCGGGCAGTCGAAGCCCTCCGCTCCTGACCACCACCCACGAGGACACCATGAGCAGCAGCACCGTCATCACCAACATCGCCACGCTGGTCACCAACGACCCCTCCCTCGGTGACGGCTCCCCCCTCGGCCTGATCCAGGACGCGGCCGTCGTCATCGAAGGCGACACCGTCGCGTGGACCGGTGAATCCAGCAAAGCACCCGCCACTGACAATCGGGTCGACGCGGGCGGCCGGGCGGTGCTGCCGGGCTTCGTGGACTCCCACTCGCACCTGGTCTTCGCCGGAGACCGCACGCAGGAGTTCAACGCCCGCATGTCCGGCCGCTCCTACACGGCGGGCGGCATCCGCACCACCGTCGCGGCCACCCGGGCGGCGAGCGACGCGGAACTGGAGGCCAACCTCACCCGTTACCTCGACGAGGCTCTGCGCCAGGGCACGACGACGTTCGAGACCAAGTCGGGCTACGGCCTGACCGTCGAGGACGAGTACCGCGCGCTGCGCCTCGCGGCCCGGCACACCGACGAGGTGACGTACCTCGGCGCGCACGTCGTCCCGCCCGACTACGCCGAGGACCCGGCGGCCTATGTCGCCCTGGTCACCGGCGAGATGCTGGACGCCTGCGCGCCGCACGCCCGCTGGATCGACGTGTTCTGCGAGAAGGGCGCCTTCGACGGCGACCAGGCCCGCGCGATCCTCACCGCGGGCAAGGCCAAGGGCCTCCACCCCCGCATCCACGCCAACCAGCTCTCCTACGGCCCCGGCGTCCAGCTGGCCGTAGAACTGGACGCGGCCAGTGCCGACCACTGCACCCACCTCACGGACGCGGACGTGGACGCCCTGGCGAACGGCAGCACCGTGGCCACCCTGCTCCCCGGCGCCGAGTTCTCCACCCGCGCCGAGTGGCCGGACGCCCGCCGCCTGCTGGACGCGGGCGTGACGGTGGCCCTGTCCACGGACTGCAACCCGGGCTCGTCCTTCACCTCCTCGGTCCCCTTCTGCATCGCCCTGGCCGTGCGCGACATGCGGATGACCCCGGACGAGGCGGTCTGGTCGGCCACGGCGGGCGGCGCGGCGGCCCTGCGCCGCACCGACATCGGCCGCCTCGCCCCCGGCGCCCGTGCCGACCTCACCCTCCTGGACGCCCCCAGCCACGTCCACCTCGCCTACCGGCCGGGCGTGCCCCTGGTCAGCGGGGTGTGGCGGCGCGGAGCTCGGGTGGTCTGAGCGGGGATCGCCTGTGGGCGGCGGCCCGGTTCACCGCGCCCCCGCCCGCCACCGCTGCTCCGCGCTGTCGTCCAGGGGCTGCAGGGACACGCCGTATCCGCCGTCCGGGGTCACCGCCGTCTCGATGGCGATGTCCGGGCGGATCGTGCCGTCGGGGTCGATGGTGAAGCGGAGGTTGTCGCCGTTGCCGCCGTAGACCGAGTCGCAGGTCCAGATGCCCAGGCCGCGGTCGGTCGAGCCCCGGCTGTCCAGGCAGAAGGTGTCGTCGGCTCCGGAGCGCAGTACGCCCAGATAGGTGTCGAACCTCCAGCGCTGGGTGTCGGCGGAGGAGCAGGGGGCCGTGATGACGTCGTTGCCCTGCGACAGATCGCCGTCGCGGATGTCCAGGCAGCGGCCCGTCGCCAGGTTCACCACCTGGGCGAAGAGGGTGCCGGGCGGTGCGAACGACGGCGTCGGCGTGGCGGTGGGCTTCCGGGTGCGCGGCGGGTGCGTGGCCGGGCGGGACGGACTCGGCGTGGGGGAAGAGGACCCGGCGGAGGGGGAGCTCGTGGGGGAGGGCGACGGGGACGGGGTGACGGAGACCGTGGCCGTCACCGTCACCGGTGGCGGCGTGGGCGTCGCGGCCGTCGGCTGCTGGTCGTCGGTGTGGGCCGGGGTGAGGGCGAACACCAGGAGCGGGGTCAGGGCCACGCCCAGGGCCGCCGAGGCCAGCAGGAGGCGCCTCCGGGGCGGCCAGGACGGACGTACGGCGGCGGGGCCGGGGGCGGCCGGGGGCTCCCCGGCGCGTATGTAGGCCGTTCCGCTCCACGGCAGCAGGCCCTCCGCCAGGGTCTGCCGGGGCGCGTCCCGCAGGGCCCGCAGATCCTCGAAGGCGGCCGTGCAGTGCGGGCAGCGGGCCATGTGGGCGTCCAGGTCGGGGCTGCGGCGCGGGCCGTCCGGCCGTACCGCCTCCTCGATCAGCCGGCGGAAGTCGGCGCAGCGCGGGTCGTCGGAGGCGGCGAGCCGGTCGCGGAGGCAGGCCTGGGCCAGGGCCTTGAGGGCCTGCGGGGTGCCGTAAGCCACGTCGACGCCGCTCAGGCCGAGGAAGGCGGCGGTGCTGGCCTGCGGCTCCGCCTCCAGCACGCCGTACCAGATCAGGCCCTGGATACGGGAGGGCAGCGAGCGGAACGCCGGGAGCAGGGGCGGGGTGGGGCCCTCGGGCAGGCCGGAGGCGTTCAGCACGAGCAGCAGCCCGGGGTCCACGCCGGCGGAGCGCTCGTCGCGCGCCCAGCCGGCCGCCAGCCGTGCGGCGAGCAGCAGCAGCCGGTGGCGCAGCGGTACGGCCGGGTCGACACCGCGGGCCGTCTCGCGGGCCGCCGTGGTGAACACCTCGGCCGCCAGCCGGCGGGCGGCGGACTCGCCCGCGGCGCACAGCCGGGCGTAGGCCAGGACCGCCGGGTGGTGCCGGCGGCGCAGTTCCTGCAGGGCGGGGTACGCCGTCGCCGTGGGGGAGCGGAGCAGTTCGGCCAGCCGGGCGTCCGGCGCGGCCTCGTACTCACCGCCGGTCCCGGTGACGCCCGGACCGGTGCCACCCGCCTCGGTTCCGCCCGCTCCGGCCCCGTCCCCCTCAGCCATGTGTCCAGCCTCCTCGTACCACCGGGAACCGCGCCGTTGCGGTCCCGGGCCTGACATACCGGCCAGTAGCCAGTTCGGGGGGCCATAGTGGTCGAGGGGGACGGCCGGGGAAAGAGGTTTCCGCGGGTAACAGCATAACGGTTGGGATCACGGGGGCAGTTGGCCCGAAGGGGTGCCAGGAATCCGGTGTGGCGGGCGGATTCGTGGATACCCGCGCCAACCGGAGGGGTGGGCCCGGCGACGGGAACGCCGCGGCGGCCCGGCACGGGTGGCCGGACCGCCGTCAAGGCGTCACCGCAGCGGACGCGGAGGTCACTCCTCGACCGTCAGACCCTTGCGCAGCCGTACCAGGGTCCGGGACAGCAGCCGGGACACGTGCATCTGGGAGATGCCGAGTTCCTCGCCGATCTCCGACTGGGTCATGTTCGCCACGAACCGCAGGGCGAGGATCTTCCGGTCCCGTTGCGGGAGTTCGGCGATGAGCGGCTTGAGGGACTCGACGTACTCGATGCCCTCCAGGCCGTGGTCCTCGTACCCTATGCGGTCCGCGAGCGCCCCCTCCGTCTCGTCCTCCTCCGGCTGGGCGTCCAGCGAGGAGGCGGTGTAGGCGTTCGAGGCGGCCATGCCCTCGACGACCTCGTCGTTGGAGATGCCGAGCTTCTCGGCCAGCTCCGGGACGGTCGGGGCCCGGTCCAGCCGCTGGGCCAGCTCGTCCCCGGCCTTGGCCAGGTCCAGGCGCAGCTCCTGCAGCCTGCGCGGAACGCGCACGGACCACGAGGTGTCGCGGAAGAAACGCTTGATCTCGCCGATGATCGTCGGCATCGCGAAGGTGGGGAATTCCACTCCGCGGGCGAGTTCGAAGCGGTCGATCGCCTTGATCAGGCCGATGGTGCCGACCTGGATGATGTCCTCCATCGGCTCGCTGCGGGAGCGGAAGCGGGAGGCGGCGAACTTGACGAGCGCGAGGTTGAGCTCGACGAGGGTGTTGCGGACGTACGCATACTCGTGCGTCCCCTCCTCCAGCGACTCCAGGCGCTCGAACAGGGTCTTGGACAGGGCCCGCGCGTCGACCGGGCCGATCTCGTCGTACGGGGGGATCTCCGGGAGTCCCTCGAAGGGGTCGAGGGGGTCGATGGGATGATCCAGTTGTTCCGGTGGGGGTGTCGACGTCGCGATCGGGGTATGCGATGCGTCGAGCCGGGGTGACATGGTGTCCTCCATCGTTCTCGGCATATGGCTGCCGATGCCAATACGTGCACTGCGGTGTGCGGCGCCTCCAAAGCCGGCGTGTAGCGAAAGATGTTCCTACTAGCCCTACCCGTTCGACGGAGGCGATCGCAAGTGCGTTCTGTTGTGATATGTCCACTTCCGTGAGGTTCTTCGGGTGCCGGAGTGCACATGGAGGGCGTAATGTTCGAGAGCAGTCAGCGTCCACGACCTCGGGAGAGAGACGGCATGGACCACGGGACGGTCGGCAGCGCACAGTCGGGCCGGCTTCTGGTGGAGGTGCGGGAAGAGGGCTCCAGCGCCGTTGTGACACCGGCGGGTGAGCTCGATCACCACACCGCCGATCTTCTGCGCGAACCCCTCGACGACCTCCTGGCCAAGGGCTTCTCACGCCTCGTCGTGGACTGCACGCGCCTGGAGTTCTGCGACTCCACGGGGCTGAACGTCCTGCTCGGCGCCCGGCTGAAGGCGGAGGCCGCCGGTGGCGGGGTCCATCTGGCGGGGATGCAGCCGGTGGTCGCCCGGGTGTTCGAGATCACCGGGGCCGAGGCGGTCTTCACCGTGCACGACTCCGTGGAGGCGGCCCTGGCCGACGGCGGCGACTGAGTCCGCCGTCCCGCCCTCCCGCATGCCTCCGGACCCGGGCGCCGCGCCCGCGCCCGGCAACGCCGAAAACGGGGGTGTTGTGCCGGATCGGCCGGGCAGGAGAGGGCAGGAGGAGGCGGGGCACACCCTGACGAGCGCCGGTCCCGGACCGCCCCGGCACCGGCGAAAACGACTGGACGGGACATACGTGCGACGGACGGAGGGGCGAGCGGGACACCCCGCGCGGACAGCGGCCGGACGACGTACGGACGGTGGCCGTACGAGGTACGGACCACGGGCGGACGACGTACGGACCGGCCTGCACGGAGCAGTGCCGGCCCTTTGGACCATGAACTGGTGAATCGGTGAGGTGAAGCGCTGATGACCACCCGGCCTTACTCGCCGGGCGACCGCGGCCCGGAGCCCAGCGGCGCTTCCGGGGCGTCCGAGGAGGGTGCGCCGACGGCAGACGCGCCCACGGGGGCAGCCGCGCCGTCCGTGCCGCCCGGGCCCGCCGGCGGCACTCAGGGCATCGGCGGGCCGCAGGTCCGCAGGATCGGCCTGCAGGGCGAGAGCGGGGTCGTCCCGCTCGCCCGCGACTTCGCCCGTCAGGCGCTGTACGCATGGGGCTGGCTGCCCGCCGCCGGCGCCGACCAGCGGGCCGCGGCCGAGGATGTGCTGCTCGTCGTCTCCGAACTGGTCACCAACGCCTGCCTGCACGCCGAGGGCCCCGACGAGCTGCTCCTGGCCTGCGACAACAAGGTGATCCGGATCGAGGTCTCCGACCGCGGCACCGGCCAGCCCGCCCCCCGCACCCCCCATCGCGCCGGCCGCCCCGGCGGCCACGGCATGTTCATCGTGCAGCGGCTCTGCCTGGACTGGGGAGTCGTCCGCACCGCGGGCCGCCCGGGCAAGACGGTGTGGGCGGAGCTGGGCGCTCCGGCGTAGGCCGTCGGTCTCCGGTCGTTCCGTGCCCGGCGCGTGGAAATTCGGTTTTCGCCGGGTACGGCACTCCCTACGCTGGGCGCAACGCGCTGACGGAGACAAGTAGCCCGGGACCCAGCGAGCCGAGAGAGCCGCCAGCCGCTGTGAAGGCGGCCTCGCACCCCGGCGTGAATCCCCTCCCGAGTGCGGGGAGGAACGGACCGCCGCGCCACGACGGCCCCCATGCCCCGCCGGCCGGCCCCCGTCATCGGGCCCGAAGAGGCCGTCGTACGACGGCGAAGGCGTGGTGGCACCGCGAGCACCCTCTCGCCCACGCCCCGAGGGAACCGACCCGGGGCGGACCGTGCCGCCCCGCCGACCAGTTGGGCAGCACCATGCTTGACGTCACCCTCATCCGGCAGCACCCCCGACGCGTCCGCGAAGGCCTCGCCAAACGCGGCCTGGACGTGGACCTCGACGCCTT
This sequence comes from Streptomyces sp. NPDC001093, assembly GCF_040298985.1. Taxonomy (NCBI): domain Bacteria; kingdom Bacillati; phylum Actinomycetota; class Actinomycetes; order Kitasatosporales; family Streptomycetaceae; genus Streptomyces; species Streptomyces sp. NPDC001093. The sequence goes on from NZ_JBEPBF010000006.1 coordinate 85,116, forward strand.
CCTCGCCCTCGACGAACGGCTGCGCGAGGCCCGCACGGCCCTGGAGCGGCTGCGCGGCGAGCGACGCCGCGTCTCGGCGGACATCGCGGCCCGCCGCCGGGCCGGCACACCGGCGGACGAACTCCTCGACACGGCCGCGGAACTGGCCGACCGGGTCACGGAGGCCACCGTCGCGCACGGCCGGCTGGACGCCGAACACCGCGCGTTCCTCGACGGCCTGCCGAACCTCCCCGACCCGGACGTGCCCGCGGGCGGCAAGGAACACAACGAGGTCGTCCGCACCGAGGGCACCCGCCCGGAGTTCGGCTTCCCGCCCCGCGACCACGTGCGGCTCACCGAGGACCTCGGGCTGGTCGACCACCGGCGCGGCGCCGCGCTCGCCGGCAGCGGGAACTGGGTCTACCGGGGCGAGGGCGCCGCGCTGGAGTGGGCCCTGCTCAACCACTTCCTGGACAGCCACCGCCGGGCGGGCTACACCTTCGTGCTGCCGCCCCACCTGCTCACCTGGGAGGCCGGTTACACCGCGGGCCAGTTCCCGAAGTTCGCCGACGACGTCTTCGTCACGGACCGCGGGGCCGACGGCCGCCCCGAGCGGTTCCTGCTGCCCACCGCCGAGACCGCGCTCGCCGCCCTGCACCACGGCGAGACCCTCGACGAGCGCGAGCTGCCGCTCAAGTACGTGGCCTACACGCCCTGTTACCGCAAGGAGGCGGGCGCCCACCGCACCGCCGAGCGCGGCACCCTGCGCGGTCACCAGTTCAACAAGGTCGAGATGTTCCAGCTCACCCGGCCCGCCGACGCGGACGCGGCCCAGCGGGAACTCCTCGGCCGGGCGGAGGAGCTGGTGGCCGGTCTCGGCCTGCACTACCGGGTCACCCGGCTCGCCGCCGGGGACACCAGCGCCGCGCAGGCCAGGACGTACGACGTCGAGGTGTGGCTGCCCAGCCTGGGCACCTACGCCGAGGTCAGCTCGGTGTCGAACGCCCGCGACTACCAGGCCCGGCGGGGCGGCATCCGGTACCGCCCGGCGGGCGGCGGCAAGGCCGGGTACGTCCACACCCTCAACGCCTCGGGCCTGGCCACCAGCCGTCTGGTGCCGGCGCTCCTGGAACAGCACCAGCGGGCCGACGGCACGGTCGCCGTGCCCGAGGTGCTGCGGCGCTGGGGCCTGCCGGAGGTGCTGCGCAGGCCGTAGGACGTCCCGGGCCCACCCTCCACTCCAGCCACGCGTCACACCCGCCGGATCGCCACAACTCCGGCGTGTGATGCGTCTTCCCTCCTCGCGACGCCGGGCGTACCTTGACGGCCAAATCTGATACGCCGTCAGGAACTGCTCGTCCGAACGAATCCGGAACGAATGGGGTGGACCGACCGTGTCGTACCCGAAACGAACCGCCGCGCTCGCGTCCGCCGCGGCCCTGGCCGGCTCGGTGGTGCTGCTGGCCGCGCCGGCGGCCCACGCCGATGTCGTCGACGTCAACTACCGCTGCCAGACCCCGATCGGCGTCAAGAGCGCCGTCTCGCCGATCGACATGACGGGCGTCAGGAGCGGCAGCGGCTACAAGATCACCATGTCCTGGCAGAAGGGCGTCTCCTCCAGCCCCGTCGAGCTGGGCAAGGGCGCGATGACCCCGAGCGCGAGCATCGTGCTGGGCGGCGCCGACAGCGGCACGGTGCCGGTCAGCGGACCGGCCAACGCGGCCGCGATCCCCGCCAACACCCCCATCAGGATCAGCGACCTGAGCGGCACCTACACGCCGAAGAAGACCGGCAAGGTCACCTTCACGCCGGGCACGCTGATCATCAAGGCGCTCGGTACGACGACGACCTGCACGCCGACCAACAGCCCCGAGCCGGGGCTCACGCTGGACGTGACCGCGGCCGGCGGGTCGGGCTCCTCCGGCGGTTCCTCGCCCTCCGGCGGGCAGCTCCCGCAGACGGGCCCCGAGGACAGCGCGATCGCCCTCGGCACACTCGGCGGCACGGTGCTCCTCGCCGGCGCGGCGGGCACGCTCTGGCTGACCCGCCGCCAGACCGTACGCCGCTGAGCCGGACCGACGACCGCTGAAACCCGGACCGATCGCCGAAGCCGAGCCACCGCCGCAACCCAGGCCAACCGCCGGAGCCGCCCATGCCGTCCGCCGCCCGCGCCCTGACCCGCCATCGGTGCTCGCCCCGGACCCGCGCATCGCTTCCGGCGCGCGCCGCTCTGCCCGCGGCCCTGTGCCTGTGCGCCGCATGGGGAGCCGTGGTGGGCGCCGCACCCGGCGCCTTCGCCGCGTCCGCGCAGTGGTCCATCGCGCCGGCGGGCGGCGGCCGTCCGTCCTTCTACGCCGAGGGGCCGCCGGGGACGGTCCTGCAGGACACGGTGTCCGTCACCAATCCCGGGCGGGCGCCCGTCGTCGTACGGCTGTCCGGAACGGGACTGCGCACGGTCTTCGCGGAGAAGGCCGAGGGCGGGATACGCGTCCCGGCCCGCACCCGCGCCGAGGTGCCCTTCACCGTGACCGTGCCGGCCGGGGCCGCGCCCGGCGACCGCTCCGGTGCCGTCGTCGCACGGGACACACGGGGGCGTACGGCGAGCGTCCCGGTCCGGCTGCGCGTCGGTGGCCCGGCGCTCGCCGCGCTGACCGTCGAGCACCTCGCCGTGCACGCCGACCGCATCACGTACGAGCTGGTCAACCGTGGTACGACCGTCCTGGTGCCGAGGCTCGCGGTGCGCGCGGACGGCGTACTCGGCCGGCTCCTGGACCGTGCGCCGCGCACCCTCCCCGTCCACCTGCGCCCCGGCGCCCGCGTGCGGCTCGCCGAGCCCTGGCCCGACCGGCCCGCGCTGGACGCGGTCGACGTACGGCTGACGGTCACGGCCCCGGGCGGAGCCCACGGCACGGCGACCACGTCGGCCCGGTTCGTGCCGTGGCCGACGGTGGCGGGGACGAGCGGTGCGCTGCTGGTGGGGACGGTCGCGGTGCTCGCCGTGCGCAGGCGGCGGAGCCGTACCGCGGCCGGGGGGCCGGTGCCCGAGCGCCCGCGGGGCGCTGTCGTTGCCGAGACCCCCCACCCCCGAGGTGAGTTGACGGAAGGCGCGGTGAAGTGAGCGGGAAGGTGAGGGGCCTGCGGCTGTCGGCCATGGCTGCGGTGCTCGCGCTGCTCATGCTGACGGCCGGCGGTGGCCCGGCGTCCGCCGCGGGCGGACCCGTCGTGACGTTGTCGGCGGCTCAGGCCGGTGCCGGTGGCTCGGTCACCGTCAGGGGCAGCGGCTGGCGGTCGCACACGTTGCTGATGGTGCTGGTGTGTGGGCGGGCCACACCGGCCCGGGGTGTCATCGGCGGCACCAACTCCTGCGCGAACGGCGACGGCCGGGCCGTGACCACCGACGCCCAGGGTGCCTTCGGCCGGGAACTCCCGGTCGCCGAGCCGCCCGTGCCCTGCCCCTGTGTGGTGCACGTGGCCACCGTCACCGGTCCCGGGGCGGAGGCGGACGCCGTCCTGCAGGTCGCCGGGCATCCCGTGGCCCCGCTGCCCGCCGAACAGTCCGGGGGCCGGCTGGCGATTCTCTCCGACACGCGGCTGACCGGGTCGAGCGGACTGCTCACCTGGTTCGGGGCGCCGCCGAGCCGCACCCTCGTCTTCACCGTCGGCAACACCGGCTCCGGCACGGTCAAGGACCCGGTGTTCCAGGTCGGCTCCGCGCACGGCGTCTTCGCCCCGCAGTGGGACGACCGGCAGTGGCACGGCACCCTGGCTCCGGGCGGGAAGGCCGAGGTCAGGCTGCCGGTCGAGCTGTCCGCCGGGGCGCACGGCGACTACACCGTCTCCCTCGAGTACGACGGCAGGGTGCTCGCCGAACAGCCGTGGGGCGTGGGCCGCCCCTGGGGCGTGACGCTCTTCTGGATCCTGCTCTGCCTGGTCGTCCCGGCCGCGCTGTTCCGCATCGGCATGGCCGTGGTGGACCGGCTGCGGCCACGCCGGCCCGGCGCCGCCCGCCGTACCGGCACCCCGCGGCTGCCCCGGCCCGCCCTGCGGCTGCCGCGCTCCCGCACCGGGGATGCGCCCCCCACGAACCCGACCCTGCCGTGGTTCGCCCCGGACTCCGTCCCGGGCGACCCGGCCGGCCGGCTCTCCGCACCGCACACCGACAGCCCGACGAGTCCCACGACTCCCACCACGAAAGGACCGACGTGAGCATCCGAAGGAGAGGTACGGCCGCGGGCGCCGCGCTGGCGCTGAGCGGTGCGGGCGTCCTGCTGGGCCTGGCCGCGAGCCCCGCGCAGGCGGCCGAGGTGTCGTACGCCACCCACTGCGTGCCGCCCGCGGGCATCAGCCCGATCGACGGCACCACGAAGGTCGAGATCACCGCGCCGGCCACGGCGAAGGTCGGCGACACGGTGGACGTCGTGTGGAAGTTCGTCCAGGCCGCGTCCAAGAACCCCGACATCATCGACCTGCCCGCCAACTCGGTCCAGCCGTCCGGGATTCTGAAGGCGGCCGGGGCGCAGGTCGCGGACATCGCGATGCAGGGGCCCCGGCAGAACCCGGCGATCCCCAAGGGCGCCGCCATGGTGCTGTCCGACATGAAGGGCAGCATCAAGCTGACGACGGCCGGCGAGGTGACGCTGACGCCGGACGCGTACACCGTCAACGCGATGTCGACCGACACCAGGTGCACGCCCAAGGAGACCGTGCAGAAGGCGGCGACCATCCAGGTGACGGGGGGCGGTGGCGGCACCTCCAGCCCGACACCGACCCAGTCGACGACCCCCACGCAGTCGGCCACACCGACGAGCACGGCCTCCCCCACGGCGACCGGCGGCAGTGGTGGCCAGACCGACTTCACCGGCAAGGAGGTGCAGATCCCCTACGCCTGCAAGACCCCGATCGGCGACAAGAACGCGACCTCGCCGGTGCAGATCAACGCCAGGAAGAACAACGGGGACTTCGACCTCACCGTGCAGTTCAAGAAGTCGGTGATGAACAGCCCCGCCGACATCCCGAAGGGGTCCGTCAAGCCGTCCATGGAGGTGGTGCTGGGCGGTGCCGACAAGGGCACGGTGCATGTGGAGGGGCCGACGAACGCCAAGGACATCAAGTCCGGCGACCCGATCGAGATCCCCGATCTCACCGGCACCTACAAGCCCGGCGCGAGCGGCACCTCGACGCTGTCCCCGGGCGTCCTCACGGTCAAGGCGCTCGGTACGACCACGACGTGCACGCCGACGAAGACCGAGGTCTCGCTCACCCTGGACACCAGCCGGCAGCCGGGCGGCTCGTCCGGGGGCACGTCGACGTCCGGAGGCACCTCCTCGGCGGGCGGCGGCGGCACCTCCGGCTCCGGCGGCCTCGCCCAGACCGGCGCGAGCGACCACGGCGCCCTGAAGGCCCTCGGCCTGGTGGCGGGCACGGCGATCCTGCTGGGCGGCGCGGTGTTCACGTTCATGCCGAAACGAAGGGCCCGCTGATCCTCCTGACAGGGCTGACCCTCCCGACATGAAAGAGGGCCGCCGCACCCACCGGGGTGCAGCGGCCCTCTCTCGGCCAGGTCCGGACGACTAGTGAACGTCGCCCATCAGCTTGTTGACCTTCTTGCGGTACATCCACACCGCCGCACCGGCGATCACGGCGAGCACGGCCTCCAGGGCGACGAAGCCCATCTTGTCGAGGTTGACGCCGCCGACGGCCGGGTTGGACACCAGCGCGGTGATCGAGTCGCCCGCGGTGACCGCGAGGAACCAGACGCCCATCATCTGCGAGGCGTACTTCTTCGGCGCCATCTTCGTCGTCACCGACAGACCCACCGGCGACAGCGTCAGCTCACCGACTGTCTGCACGAAGTAGATCGCGACCAGCCACATCGCCGCGGCCTTGTGACCACCCTCGGCGATCGACAGCGGGGCGAGGAAGAGGAAGAAGGACGCACCGATCAGCACCAGGCCGGAGGCGAACTTCACGATCGTGCTCGGCTCCTTGCCGCGCCGGTTCAGCCACAGCCACGCCCAGGCGAAGACCGGCGCCAGCGCCATGATCATGACCGGGTTGACCGACTGGTACCAGGAGACCGGGAACGTCCAGCCGGCGATCGAGTTCTTGGCCGAGCTGTCCGCGAAGAGCGACAGGGTCGAGCCGCCCTGGTCGTAGATCATCCAGAAGACGGCGGCGGCGACGAAGAACCAGACGTACGCCGACACCTTCGACTTCTCGCCCGAGTCCAGGTCCTTGTCGCGCAGCATCCGGGCGATGACCAGGATCGGCACGATCAGACCGATGAGGGTGAGCGGGATCAGCGCCCAGTTCAGGGTGAAGTGGCCGGTGCCGCCGACGACGCCGTAGAAGACCGCCGCGATGGCGAGCCAGATCAGGCCCTTGCGCAGGGTGGCGGACTTCTCCGCGGGGGTCAGCGGGGTCGGGACCTCGCTGCTCCTCGGGTTCAGGTGGCGGCCGCCCAGCAGGTACTGGGCCAGACCCAGGGCCATGCCGAGCGCGGCGAGGGCGAAGCCCAGGTGCCAGTTGACGTTCTCACCGACGGTGCCGATGACCAGCGGCGCGGCGAAGGCGCCCAGGTTGATGCCGATGTAGAAGAGGGTGAAGCCACCGTCCCGGCGCGGGTCGTCCGGGCCCTTGTAGAGGTGGCCGACCATCGTGGAGATGTTGGCCTTCAGCAGACCCGAACCGATGGCGACGAGACCCAGGCCGACGAAGAAGCTGGCGGCCACGGGCAGTGCGAGGCACAGGTGGCCGAGCATGATGATGATGCCCGCGACGGCGACCGTCTTGCGGGGGCCGAGGAAGCGGTCCGCGACCCAGCCGCCGGGCAGGGCGAGCAGGTACACGAGCGACACGTACACCGAGTAGATCGCGGTGGCCGTGCCCGCGCTCATGTGCAGGCCGCCCGGGGCCACCAGGTACAGCGGGAGCAGAGCCCTCATGCCGTAGTAGGAGAATCGCTCCCACATCTCGGTCATGAAGAGAGTGGCCAGGCCGCGGGGGTGGCCGAAGAAGGTCTTCTCGGAACCGGGGGTGCCCGGGCGGACCGAGTCCTTCGTCAGGCTGGACGCCATGGTCGTTCCTTGCTGGTCGGGACGCGCGTAGAGCGTTACGCGCCCGGTGGGGGTGCGGCCGGCACCGGCGGGGTCGGTCGTCCGCCCCCAACGCCCGAGGGGAGTCCGCCTCCGGGTCTCGGAAGCGGTGGACGGCGACCACCGGGATCCACGCCCCGTCGCGCGTCGATGCGCTGCGGAGCCCGGCCAGAGGTCATTCCTTTCAAGGCCGACCAAGAGCGATCTTGATCAGCCCGCACACAAAAGAGACCTTCAGCGTCGTCTGCCCGCCGAAGGTCCCCTGGTGTACTACAGGCGTTCAGGTCACTGTAAGGCAGGACACTGCCGGATATGGAAGGACTTGAGACGCGGATCACAGGTGTCGAAGGAACCGCAGGACCGGAATCGAAGGTCTCTCCTACGATCGCATCCCCAGAGCGATGGTTCGTACCAGCGACACGCCGGCGGCGTACGAAGGTAAGAGTTCCTGGAACGATCACACCCCAGCACCGCACGCGGGCGGTCTACCATCACTCCATGACCCGTGTACTGCTCGCCGAGGACGACGCGTCCATCTCGGAGCCGCTGGCCCGCGCCCTGCGCCGGGAAGGTTACGAGGTCGAGGTGCGCGAGGACGGACCCACCGCGCTGGACGCCGGAATGCAGGGCGGCGTCGACCTGGTCGTACTGGACCTGGGCCTGCCGGGCATGGACGGCCTGGAGGTCGCCCGCCGGCTGCGGGCCGACGGCCACACCGTGCCGATCCTCATCCTGACCGCGCGGGCCGACGAGGTGGACACCGTCGTCGGCCTGGACGCGGGCGCCGATGACTACGTCACCAAGCCCTTCCGGCTCGCCGAACTGCTCGCCCGGGTACGGGCCCTGCTGCGGCGCGGTGCCGCCGAGCCGCAGCAGCCGCCGGCCACGCACGGGGTGCGCATCGACGTCGAGTCGCACCGGGCGTGGATGGGCGACGAGGAACTCCAGCTCACCGCCAAGGAGTTCGACCTGCTGCGCGTGCTGGTGCGGGACGCCGGCCGGGTCGTCACCCGCGACCAGCTGATGCGCGAGGTCTGGGACACCACGTGGTGGTCCTCCACCAAGACCCTCGACATGCACATCTCCTGGCTGCGCAAGAAGCTCGGCGACGACGCGGCGAACCCCCGCTACATCGCCACGGTGCGTGGAGTGGGCTTCCGCTTCGAGAAGAGCTGAGGTTCCCCGCGCGGGGGACCAGCGATCACCTCAGGTAACAGAACATGCGCCGACGTCTCATCCAGTCCACCCTCGCCGTCGTCCTCGTGGTGATCGCCGTCTTCGGTATCTCCCTGGTGATCGTCGAGACCAGGACGATCAGCAACAGCGCCCAGGAACGGGTGGACTCCGAGGCGGTGCGGCTGGCCAGCATCGTGGACAGCCGGATCCTCGCCGCGGAGAACGTCAACGCGGACGTGCTGCGCAATCCGGTCGCCAAGGACCAGTACGCGGTCATCCGCATGCCCGGCCGGCAGCCGATAGAGATCGGGACCCGGCCGCAGGGCGATGCCATCCACGCCACCCAGCAGGGCGAGGAGGGCGAGACCGTCACCGTGCAGGAGCCGCGCTCCGCGGTCACCCGCGAGGTCGGCCGGACCCTGCTGATCATCGGCCTGGTGGCGCTGCTCGCGGTGGTCGCGGCCGTACTGCTCGCCGTACGCCAGGCCAACCGGCTCGCCTCCCCGCTCACCGACCTCGCGGAGACCGCCGAGCGCCTCGGCTCCGGCGACCCGCGCCCCCGGCACAAGCGGTACGGCGTCCCCGAGCTGGACCGGGTCGCCGATGTGCTGGACTCCTCCGCCGAGCGGATCGGCCGCATGCTGACCGCCGAGCGGCGCCTGGCCGCCGACGCCTCCCACCAGCTGCGCACCCCGCTGACCGCGCTGTCCATGCGCCTCGAGGAGATCACCCTCACCGACGACCCGGACATCGTGAAGGAAGAGGCGAACGTCGCGCTCACCCAGGTCGAGCGGCTCACCGACGTGGTCGAGCGGCTGCTGACGAACTCCCGCGACCCGCGCACCGGCTCCGCCGTCACCTTCGACCTGGACGAGGTCATCCAGCAGCAACTCGCCGAGTGGCGGCCCGCCTACCGCAGCGCCGGCCGGGCCATCGTCAGCTCCGGCAAGCGGCATCTGCAGGCCGTCGGCACGCCGGGGGCGGTCGCCCAGGTGCTCGCGGCGCTGATCGAGAACTCCCTCATGCACGGCGGCGGCACCGTCGCGCTGCGCACCCGGGTCACCGGCAACCAGGCCGTGGTCGAGGTCACCGACGAGGGCCCCGGTGTTCCCGCCGACCTCGGCGCGCGGATCTTCGAGCGCACGATCAGCGGCCGGAACTCCACCGGGATCGGACTGGCCGTCGCCCGCGACCTCGCGGAGGCCGACGGCGGCCGGCTGGAACTGCTCCAGGCCCAGCCGCCGGTGTTCGGCCTGTTCCTCTCACGTACACCGCCGGCCCGCAAGCCGGAGGAGGACCGGCCGACGGTGCGCTGAACCGGTTTACGGAACGCGCTGGGACTTCGGCTCGGGCTCGGAGTGGGGCCTCTTCGACTCGGCCACCAGGATCGACTCCGCCTCCTGCGTCGGCTGCACGCGGAACACCCAGGTGCGGTACGACCAGAAGCGGAAGAGGGTCGCGACGCCGATGCCGACGAACTTGAAGACGTTGCTCTGCAGCGGACTGTCCCAGCCGAAGCCGTAGGTCGCCGCGTACAGCACGCCGTTCTCGATCACCAGGCCGATCGCGCTGAAGAAGAGGAAGAGCGTGAGCTCCTTGGTACGGCCGCCCCTGTCGCGGTCCCGGTACGTCCAGTAACGGAACCCGACGTAGTTGAACGCGATGGCGACCACCGTCGCGATGATGCTGGCGCGCACCACCGGAAGGCCGGAGACGTGGCGGACCAGGTTGAACACGCCGAGGTTGACGAAGATGCCCGCAACGCCGACGGTGCCGAACTTGGCCACCTCGCGTACAAGCCGTTGCAGCCCCGAGGAACGAGGTTCCATGGCTGTGCAGCTCCCGTCGGTAGGTTTCGTCAGCCCAGCCATGCTAACCGGGTGAATCCACCGCCGCCTGTGCACAAGCCCAAGTCCAGGAAACAGATCGGAAAGAGGGTGGAAAGCGACCGGTAAGAGATCGTGTGAGGGACGCGATCCGGTCGCCCCGGCGTGGCCGATACGCTAGGGGTGTGACGTTCCCGGTAGTCGGCATGGTCGGCGGGGGGCAGCTCGCGCGTATGACGCACGAGGCGGGCATCCCGTTGGGCATCAGGTTCAAGCTTCTCAGTGACACCCCTCAGGACTCGGCGGCGCAGGTCGTGAGCGATGTCGTCATCGGCGACTATCGCGATCTCGACACGCTGCGTGAGTTCGCGCGCGGTTGCGATGTGATCACCTTCGATCACGAACATGTACCCACCGAGCACCTCAGGGCCCTGGAGGCGGACGGTATCCCCGTGCGTCCGGGGCCCGACGCGCTGGTGCACGCCCAGGACAAGGGCGTGATGCGCGCGAAGCTCGACTTGATCGGCATCCCGTGCCCGCGGCACCGGATCGTCGCCGACCCGGAGGACGTGGTCCGGTTCGCGGCTGAGCTGGGCGGGTGGGAGGGAGCCGGCGCAGGCGGCTTCCCGGTCGTCCTCAAGACCGTGCGCGGTGGCTACGACGGCAAGGGCGTGTGGGTCGTGGAGACCGCCGAGGAGGCCACCGAGCCGTTCCGGGCCGGCGTCCCGGTCCTCGCCGAGGAGAAGGTCGACTACGTCCGCGAGCTCGCCGCCAACGTCGTGCGCTCCCCGCACGGCCAGGCCGTCGCCTACCCGGTGGTGGAGTCCCGGCAGGTGAACGGCGTCTGCGACACGGTCATAGCCCCCGCGCCCGGCCTGGACGAGTCCCTCGCCCTCCAGGCCGAGCAAATGGCCCTGACCATCGCCAAGGAACTCGATGTCGTCGGGCACCTCGCGGTCGAGCTGTTCCAGACCCGCGACGGCCGCATCCTGGTCAACGAGCTGGCCATGCGCCCGCACAACTCCGGCCACTGGACCCAGGACGGCGCGATCACCTCGCAGTTCGCCAACCACGTCCGCGCGGTCCTCGACCTCCCGCTCGGCGACCCGCGCCCGCGCGCCCCGTGGACCGTGATGGTCAACGTCCTGGGCGGCGACTACCCGGACATGTACTCCGCGTACTTGCACTGCATGGCCCGCGACCCCAAGCTCAAGATCCACATGTACGGCAAGGACGTGAAGCCCGGCCGCAAGGTCGGACACGTCAACACCTACGGCGACGACCTGGACGACGTGCTGGAGCGCGCCCGTCACGCTGCCGGCTACTTGAGAGGCACGATCACCGAATGAGCCCCGTTGTTGGCATCGTCATGGGGTCGGACTCCGACTGGCCCGTCATGGAGGCCGCCGCCAAGGCCCTGGACGAGTTCGAGATCGGCTACGAGGTCGACGTCGTCTCCGCGCACCGCATGCCCCGCGAGATGATCACCTACGGCGAGCAGGCCGCCGACCGCGGACTGAAGGTGATCATCGCCGGTGCGGGCGGTGCCGCCCACCTGCCGGGCATGCTCGCCTCCGTCACCCCGCTGCCGGTCATCGGCGTGCCGGTGCCGCTGAAGTACCTCGACGGCATGGACTCCCTGCTGTCCATCGTGCAGATGCCGGCCGGTGTCCCGGTCGCCACCGTCTCCGTCGCCGGTGCCCGCAACGCCGGTCTCCTCGCGGCCCGCATCCTCGCCGCCCACGACGAGGACCTGCTGCACAAGATGCGCGACTTCCAGCACGACCTCAACGACCAGGCCACCGAGAAGGGCAAGCGGCTGCGTTCCAAGGTCGAGGGGTCGAGCGGCTTCGGCTTCGGGAAGTAACAGGCAATGACCTCAACCGACGAAGCACGGTCCCTGCTGCGCGAGTTCCCGGTCGTCGACGGCCACAACGACCTGCCGTGGGCGCTGCGCGAACAGGTCCGCTACGACCTCGCCGCCCGCGACATCGCCGTACGGCAGGACGCCCACCTGCACACCGACATCCCGCGGCTGCGCGCGGGCGGGGTGGGGGCGCAGTACTGGTCGGTGTTCGTGCGCTCGGACCTGCCCGGGGCGGTGCCGGCGACCCTCGAGCAGATCGACTGCGTACGGCAGCTCATCGCCCGGCACCCCGCCGACCTGCGGGCCGCGCTGACCGCCGCCGACATGGAGGCGGCGCGCGCCGAGGGCCGTATCGCCTCCCTCATGGGCGCGGAGGGCGGGCACTCGATCGACAACTCCCTCGGCACCCTGCGCGGTCTGTACGAGCTGGGCGTGCGCTACATGACGCTCACCCACAACGACAACAACGACTGGGCGGACTCGGCGACCGACGAGCCGAAGGTCGGCGGCCTTTCGGCCTTCGGCCGCGAGGTGGTCCGCGAGATGAACCGCCTCGGCATGCTGGTCGACCTCTCCCACGTGGCCCCCACGACCATGCGGGCCGCGCTGGACACCACGTCCGCGCCGGTGATCTTCTCGCACTCCTCCGCGCGGGCCGTGTGCGACCACCCGCGCAACATCCCCGACGACGTCCTGGAGCGGCTGCCCGCCAACGGCGGCATGGCGATGGTGACGTTCGTGCCGAAGTTCGTGCTCCAGGCGGCCGTCGACTGGACGGCGGCGGCCGACGAGAACATGCGCGCCCACGGCCTGCACCACCTCGACACCAGCCCCGAGGCGATGAAGATCCACGCGGCCTTCGAGGAGCGCACCCCGCGCCCGGTCGCCACGGTGTCCACGGTCGCGGACCACCTGGACCACATGCGCGAGGTCGCCGGCGTCGACCACCTGGGCATCGGCGGCGACTACGACGGCACCGCCTTCACCCCGGACGGCCTCAGCGACGTCTCCGGCTACCCGAACCTGCTCGCCGAGCTGCTCGACCGGGGCTGGTCCAGGTCCGACCTGGCCAAGCTGACCTGGCAGAACGCGGTACGGGTGCTGGGCGCGGCGGAGGACGTGGCCCGCGATCTCCAGGCCACCCGTGCCCCGTCGCACGCCACCATCGAGTCGCTGGACGGCTGAGCAGCCTCTCTCGTGGTACCGGAAGGCCGTACCGAAGCAGTCCGGTTCTCCGGTACCACCGGAAGGGATGGGCGGCACACGACCACGAGCCTCGCAGGCCCCGGCGGGTGACGAGCCAGGAGCGTGCGGGACGCCTGACCGGCCGTACCCCCGAACGCCCCACTCACCAGGAAGCCGTCCTTCCCGCCGTGCGACCGTGGCGATACGACCCAGCACGACGTAGCTCACGACCGGCGTAAGCAACGACGACGTACGGAGCCCCGCCATGGCCGACCTCCAGGACGACATCCCGGGCACGACCGAGGTCGGCGAGGACGAGGCCCTGCCGGACGACCCCTTCCCCTCCGAGTCCGCGTCCCTGCGGCGCGCCCACGCCCTGCTCGCCGCCCACCCGGTCGCCGACGGCTACAGCGGACTGCCGTGGGCCCTGCGCCATCTGCCCTGGTACGACCTGGAGCTGGGCGAGGCGGCCATCGACACCGACATACCCCGGTTGCGTGCGGGCCACGTGGGCGTGCTGTTCTGGTCGCTGCACCTGCCCGAGGGCCCCGGCGGCGACCGTGCGACGGCCGCGACCCTGGAACAGCTGGACCAGGCGAGCTCGGTGATCGAGGCCCATCCGGAAGGGCTGCGCCTGGCGCGCACCGCCGGGCAGATCATCGACGCACGCAACTGCGGCCGGGTCGCCGTGGTGCTGGGCCCCGCGCACGCCACCGCGCTCGACGACTCCCTCGGCATCCTGCGCGTCCTGCACGCCCTCGGCCTGCGCGTGCTCACGCTCGCGGGCACGGCCTGGGCGGGGGAGCCGGGGCTGACCCGGTTCGGCGAGGAGGTGGTGCGCGAGATGAACCGGCTCGGTGTGCTCGCCGATGTCTCCGGCGCCTCCCGGGCCACCACCGAACGTGCCCTCGCGCTGTCCAGGACCCCGGTGCTGTGCACCCGCTCCGCCGCCCGCGCCCTGCGCCCGCACCCGGCCAACCTGCCCGACGAGCTGCTCACCTCGCTGGGCGCGGCGAAGGGCCTGTGCATGGTGCCGCTGACCGCCGAGCAGACCGGGCCGACGGTCCGTGACGTCGCCGACCACCTCGACCACGTCCGCGACGTGGCCGGCCCGGACTGCGTGGCCCTGTCCGGCACCTACGACTCCGGCGCCGCCCACCCCCGCGACCTCGCCGACGCCTCCCGCTACCCCCACCTGATCGCCGAGCTGCTCCAACGCGGCTGGTCCGAGCCCGAGTTGGCCCTGCTGACCTGGGGCAACGTCCAACGGGTGCTGCGCGGCGCGGACTTCGCCGCGAAGGCCGCGCAGCACCGCCGGGAGGCGTCGACCGCGAAGATCGGGGAACTGGACGCGCCCTAGCGTCACTCGTGGTCGATCCGGCACAGGCAGAACGGATGCCCGGCCGGGTCGGCGTACACCTGGAAGTCCTTCTTCTCCCGGTCCTCCAGGTCCAGCGGCCGGGCGCCCAGCGCCAGTACCCGCTCATGGGCCACGTCGATCTCCGCCCAGGTCCGGCCCGCGTCGAAGTCGAGGTGGAACTGCTGGCCGTTGCGGTCCGCGCGGGGCCACTCCGGCGGCGTGTACCCCTCGGCCCGCTGGAAGGCCAGCCGGGGCCCGTCGGGCACCCGCAGGACGACCCAGTCGTCGTCCTCGGCGTCCGGGGTGCCCCCGGCCACGGCCGCGTAGAAGGCGGCCGGCGCGTGCGGATCGGGACAGTCGAGCACGACGGAACGGAAACGGGCGACGGACGCCATGGTGTCCTCCTCCGGACGGCTCAGCAGGCGCACAGACAGAACGGGTGCCCAGCCGGGTCGGCGTACACACGGAAGGTCCGCTCGCGGTCCTCCGCGTCCAGCGGCTTGGCGCCCAGCTCCAGCACCCCCCTCTCCGCCGCGTCGAGGTCCTCCACCACCAGGTCCAGATGGAAGTGCTGCGAGGCGTCCGGCGAGGGCCACTGCGGCGGCACGTACCCGGGCGCCCGCTGGAAGGCCAGCGCCGTCCCGCCGGGCACCTTCAGGTCGACCCACCCGTCGTCTTCGGGGTCTCCCTGCACCTCCACCGTGCCGCCCAGCACCTCGGCGTAGAAGCCGGCCAGCGCACGGGGGTCGGGACAGTCCAGCACCACGACACCGAGCTTGGCGAGAGCCATGACTACCTCCTTGTGACACGGACCGAGTTACCCATAGAGGCGGGCAACCGGTAACGGTTACTGCATGCTCCCGCATTGGAGGTAACGTCGCAACCATGAATGAGAGATCGGCCGCCCCCGGAGCCCTGGCGCTGGTCGAGTCCCTGGTCAACACGCTGGACCTCGAGACCGGCGCCGACACGCTGGACACCGAGGAGGGCCGGAGACGCTTCGGGATCGCCGAGGACGGGCTGGAGGAGGCACGGGAGCTGCGGGAGTCGCTGCGGGCCGTGCTGCTCGCGCACGCCGGGCACCGGCCGCACCGCGAGGTGACCCCGCTCGGCACGCTGCTGTCCCGCGCACCGCTGTACGTCGCCGTCGACGAACGGGACGGCTCCGCGGCCCTCGCCCCCGCCCCGGACGCCCCGCTGCTCTCCCGGGTCGCCGCCGCCGTCGCCGAGGGGCTGGCGGAGGGCACCTGGATGCGGCTGAAGGCCTGCGAGGCCGGGACCTGCCACTGGGCGTACTACGACCGCAGCCCGGCCGGCCGCGGCCGCTGGTGCTCGATGCAGGTGTGCGGGGCGCGGGCGAAGATGCGCCGGTACCGGGCCAAAGAGGGGTAGGACACAGGGAGTTCACCGGCCACGTATGTGTCCGGTGGTGCAGAATGCGGGAAGACGCCGGTTCGGCCGACTGAGCCTCGGCCGAACCGGCGTCACCGTATGTCCTCAGGCCGTCGGACGGCCCATCGCCCGGTACGTCCAGCCCGCCCGGCGCCACAGCTCCGGGTCGAGCGCGTTGCGGCCGTCCAGGATCAGCCGCGCCGCCGCGACCTCGCCCAGCGCCGCCGGGTCCACCTCGCGGAACTCCCGCCACTCGGTGAGGTGCAGGACGACGTCGGCACCCCGCACGGCCTCCAGCGCGGAGCCGGCGTACCCCAGGGTGGGGAAGACCTTGCGGGCGTTCTCCATGCCCTTCGGGTCGTACACGGTGACCTGGCCGCCCTGGAGGTGGATCTGGCCGGCCACGTTCAGCGCGGGCGAGTCACGCACGTCGTCCGAGTCGGGCTTGAACGTGGCGCCGAGCACCGCGACCCGCTTGCCGAGGAAGGAGCCGCCGCCCAGCGCCTCCCGGGTCATCTCGACCATCTGCCCGCGCCGGCGCATGTTGATCGAGTCGATCTCGCGCAGGAAGGTCAGCGCCTGATCCGCGCCCAGCTCACCGGCCCGGGCCATGAACGCCCGGATGTCCTTGGGCAGACAGCCGCCGCCGAAGCCGATCCCGGCGCGCAGGAACTTCGCCCCGATCCGGTCGTCGTGCCCGATGGCCTCCGCCAGCTTCGCCACGTCACCGCCCGCGGCCTCGCACACCTCCGCCATCGCGTTGATGAACGAGATCTTGGTGGCGAGGAAGGAGTTCGCGGCCGTCTTCACCAGCTCGGCGGTGGGGAAGTCGGTGACGACGAACGGCGTGCCCTCGCCGATCGGGGTCGCGTACACCTCGCGCAGCAGCTTCTCGGCGCGCTCGCTGCGCACACCCGCCACGATCCGGTCCGGGTGCAGGGTGTCCTGCACGGCGAAGCCCTCGCGCAGGAACTCCGGGTTCCAGGCCAGCTCGGCGTCCGCGCCCGCCGGGGCGTGCTCGGCGAGGTGGCCGGCCAGCCGCTCGGCCGAGCCCACCGGCACGGTCGACTTGCCGACGACCAGCGCCGGGCCGTGCAGATGCGGGGCGAGCGAGGAGACCGCGGAGTCGACGTACGACATGTCGGCCGCGTAGTCCCCGTGCCGCTGCGGGGTGTTCACGCACACGAAGTGGACGTCACCGAAGGCGCCGACCTCGGCCCAGTCGGTGGTGAAGCGGAGCCGTCCGGTGGAGCCCTCGA
The DNA here is from genome assembly GCF_040298985.1 of Streptomyces sp. NPDC001093. Lineage (NCBI taxonomy): Bacteria > Bacillati > Actinomycetota > Actinomycetes > Kitasatosporales > Streptomycetaceae > Streptomyces > Streptomyces sp. NPDC001093. The sequence goes on from NZ_JBEPBF010000006.1 coordinate 102,254, forward strand.
ACCCGGCGACGTGCCGCCGCAGCAGCTCCTCGAGACCCGGCTCGTACATGGGGGTCTCGCCGCGCTCCAGCATGGCGATCTTCTCGGGTACGACATCGAGTCCCAGCACCTCGAAGCCCAGCTCGGCCATGGCCGCGGCGTGCGTGGCGCCGAGATAACCGGTGCCGATCACGGTGATCTTCAGGCTCATGGATGCGCTCCAGCTCGGGTACGTCGGTGATGCGGCCCCTGAGCATAGTCGGGCCCCTCGACGGGCAATCTCCCCGCTGTCGTGTAGCTCACGTAGGCGTGCTGCGGGCGGCCCTCTAAAATTTGAGTTACTTAACGGTAATTAGCGTCAGTATCACTGCGTCTTTGGAGCGTGAGAGACCGTGGCCGGATCGGCTGACTTCGACCTGTACCGCCCGTCCGAGGAGCACGACATGCTCCGCGACGCCGTCCGCTCCCTGGTCGAGGCGAAGATCGCGCCGTACGCCGCGGCGGTGGACGAGGAGGCCCGCTTCCCGCAGGAGGCCCTCGACGCCCTCGTCGCCAATGACCTGCACGCGGTGCACGTCCCCGAGGAGTACGGCGGTGCCGGCGCCGACGCGCTCGCCACGGTCATCGTGATCGAGGAGGTGGCCCGCGCCTGCGTGTCCTCCTCCCTCATCCCCGCCGTGAACAAGCTCGGCTCCCTCCCGGTGATCCTCTCCGGCGGCGAGGAGCTGAAGAAGAAGTACCTGACCCCGCTCGCCAAGGGCGACGCGATGTTCTCGTACTGCCTCTCCGAGCCGGAGGCGGGCTCGGACGCGGCCGGCATGAAGACCAAGGCGGTCCGCGACGGCGACCACTGGATCCTCAACGGCGTGAAGCGCTGGATCACCAACGCCGGCGTGAGCGAGTACTACACGGTCATGGCGGTCACGGACCCCGCCAAGCGCTCGAAGGGCATCTCGGCGTTCGTCGTCGAGAAGTCCGACGAGGGCGTCTCCTTCGGCGCCCCGGAGAAGAAGCTCGGCATCAAGGGCTCCCCGACCCGCGAGGTCTACTTCGACAACGTCCGCATCCCCGCCGACCGCATGATCGGCGAGGAGGGCTCCGGCTTCATGACCGCCATGAAGACCCTGGACCACACCCGCATCACCATCGCCGCGCAGGCGCTCGGTGTCGCGCAGGGCGCCTTCGACTACGCCAAGGGCTATGTCCAGGAGCGCAAGCAGTTCGGCAAGCCGATCGCCGACTTCCAGGGCATCCAGTTCATGCTCGCCGACATGTCGATGAAGATCTCGGCGGCCCGCGCCCTCACCTACCAGGCCGCCGCCGCCTCCGAGCGCGGCGACGCCGACCTCACCTACCTGGGCGCCGCCGCCAAGTGCTTCGCCTCGGACGTGGCGATGGAGGTCACCACGGACGCCGTCCAGCTGCTCGGCGGCTACGGCTACACCCGTGACTACCCGGTGGAGCGCATGATGCGCGACGCCAAGATCACGCAGATATACGAGGGAACGAACCAGGTCCAGCGCATCGTCATGGCCCGCAACCTGCCGTAGCGGCAAGGGGCTTCGGGTCTCATCCAGAAGGCGCCCTCCGGGGCGCCTTTCTGCTGTTCGGCCGCACCTTACGACCGGTCGGTCACATGCGGGCCGGGCACGGCCGACGTAGGACGGAAAGCACACGGGGCCCGCCCCGGGCCCCCGCCTCTCCGAGGAGGAGCCATGACCCAGTCCCAGATGATGCCGGCGCTCACCCAGCAGGTGCAGGACTGCATCGAGGCCTGCATGGACTGCCACGGCATGTGCGAGGAGACCATGAGCTCCTGCATGCAGAAGGGCGGCCAGCAGCAGATGCAGGTCATGCGCGCCCTGATGGACTGCTCCGAGACCACCCGCATGTGCGCCGACATGATGATGCGCCGCTCGCCCATGTCCGCCGAGATGTGCACGCTCTGCGCCAAGGTGTGCGAGATGTGCGCCGAGGCGTGTATGTCCATGCCGGACGACCAGCAGATGATGCGCTGCGCGGAGGCGTGTCGCCGCTGCGCGGAAACCTGTCGGGCGATGGCGGGCGCCGGCATGTGAGCCCTGCCCGGACGGCAGAGCGAGGGCACCCGCAGGGGTGCCCTCGCTCTCGGTACGGCTTCTCCGTACGTGCTGTCCGAAGGGTCGGTCAGTTGCCGGAGACGGTGACCTTCTGGTCGTTGTTCAGCTCGTTCACCAGCGTCTTGACCTTGGCCTTGTCCCAGACGAGGTTGCCGCCGACGGAGCCCGATATCGGCATGTTCATCGACGTGCCGTCACCGCCCTGGACGCCCTTCATCGCCCAGAACATCGAGGCCAGGTCCCACAGGGACATGTCCTTGTCGACGATCAGGGAGTCCAGGCCCGCGCCCATGGTCGGGTAGAACCTGAAGGGGTTGAGGACGGTCGAGGGGGTGGCCACCTGGTGGGCCAGCGCCGACAGGAACTTCTGCTGGTTCTTGGTGCGCTGCAGGTCGGAGGCGGCGAACGCGTGCCGGGTGCGGACGAAGGCGAGGGCCTGCGCGCCGTTCAGCGTCTGGTTGCCGGCCTTGAAGTCGGCGCCCGAGTACGAGTCCTTGAAGCCCTTGTCGATGTTGATGGTGACACCGCCGACCGCGTCCACGATCTTGGCGAAGCCCTGGAAGCCGATCTCCACGTAGTGGTCGATGTGCAGACCGGTGTTGTACTCGATCGTGCGCACCAGCAACGTCGGGCCGTCGAACGCGTACGCCGCGTTCAGCTTGTTCTGCCCCATGGCGGGGCGGATCTTGCCGGACGTGGAGCCCTGGAACGAGGGGATCGTCACGTTCGAGTCGCGCGGCAGCGAGATCAGCGTGTCGCCGTTGTCGCCGACGTGCAGGATCATCATCGAGTCCGTGCGCTTGCCCTGGGCGGAGCCGGTGTGCAGCCTCTTCTCGTCCGCCTTGGACATGCCCTCACGGCTGTCCGAGCCGACGATCAGGTAGTTCGTGCCGGAGCCGGTGGCCGGCCGGTCGATGACCTTGGACAGGTCGACCTCGCGGCGCAGCTTGGAGTCGGCCCAGAAGTAGGTCGCGACGGACGCGACGACCAGCACGGTCACGAGCGTGAGCGCGGTCCACTTCAGCCGGCGCCGCCAGTTCGGGCGCGGCCGGTACTGGTCGAGCTCGGGGTCCGGGTCGTTGTCGTTGGGCACGAAGCCGCCGCCGCGCTGCCCGCCGCCGTACACCTGCCCGGTGTTGTAGCCGCTGTCGTAACCGGAGCCGTCGTCGTATCCCTGGCCGTCGACGTACGACGGCTGCTGGGGGACTCCGGCCCCGTACGGCGGCGCCGCCGGGCCGGGGTCGCCGTAGGAGCGCTGCCCGGGCGGTACCGCCGGGCCGCGCCGCACCTGCCGCATCACGCGGGCGCCCTCCGGCTGTGCGCCGGCACTGCCGCGTCCGTAGCGCGGGCCGCCGTTGTCGTCGGACCATCCCTCGGGCCAGTCATTCATGCGCCCCAGTGTGCAGGGCGCCGGTGTGAGGGTTACAAGAGCTGTCGGAAAATAAGGGCGGCCCTGTTGCGAAGCTGACACAAAATCCGGCGAATGTCGTTCGGCATAAGGTGGAGGGCATGACAGACCAGGTCACGGACGCGGAACCGGACATCCCCGGCAAGCCGACCTCCGCCTCGCGCACCACCCTCAGCCACATCATGACCCACAACGACACCAACCTGCTGGGGACGGTGCACGGCGGCGTGATCATGAAGCTGGTCGACGACGCGGCGGGCGCCGTGGCGGGCCGGCACTCCGGCGGTCCCGCCGTGACCGCGTCGATGGACGAGATGGCCTTTCTGGAGCCGGTCCGCGTCGGTGATCTGGTCCATGTGAAGGCGCAGGTGAACTGGACCGGCCGGACCTCCATGGAGGTCGGTGTGCGGGTCCTCGCCGAGCGCTGGAACGAGTCGGCCCCGCCCACCCAGGTCGGCTCCGCCTACCTGGTCTTCGCGGCCGTCGACGCGGACGGCAAGCCGCGCCGGGTGCCGCCGGTGGTCCCGGAGACCGACCGCGACCGCCGCCGCTACCAGGAGGCCCAGATCCGCCGCACCCACCGCCTGGCCCGCCGCCGGGCCATTCGCGAGCTGCGGGAGAAGCGCGCCGCCGAAGGCTTCGAGGACTAGCAGCCGCCGCCGCGCCTCATGAGCCGGCGCCCGGGCACACGACCTCGCTGCCGCGCACAGCCGTCTGCTGCGGCTGGGCGGGGTCCTCGAAGTGCACCTTGTGCACGTCCTTGAAGTCCGCCCCGGCGATCACCCTCAGCAGCGGGCCCTGGCCCGGTACGGCGCGCAGCTGGGCCCCCGGCAGGGCGGCCGCCAGGGCCCGGGCCGAGCGGTCCCAGCGGGGGTCGTAGGAGATCACGGTGTGCGGCACGTGCGCGGCGGCCGTCACCGGCAGGCGCGTCGTGGCGAAGCCGGTCGCCGCGAGCCCCGCGTCGACGCGTTTGCCGAGGCCGATCGTGCCGGTGCCGTTCTCCACCTGGACCCGGATCTGCCGCGGATCCACCTCCACGGGCGCCGAGGGCGCGGGGCCGTGGCCGCGCTGCGGCTGGTCCACGGTGAGCGGCTTGTCGTCGCGCAGGGCCGAGAAGAGCTGCTCCGCCTTGGCCTGGTCCCACTTCACGGTCGAGCCGAGGCCCTTGACGGTGTAGTTCATCTGCACGATGGGCACGGTGGCGAACTCGGAGGAGGACGGGGAGAAGTTCCGCATGGCCCGGCCGAGGTCGAGCAGTTCGTCGGTGCCGAAACCCTCGTCGGCGCGGACCGAGCCGAGCACCGCGCGGGTCACGTCCCTGAACCGCATCGGGTTCAGCAGCACCCCGGAGGAGGTGGCCCGCTCGATCAGCGCGGCGAGGAACCGCTGCTGCCGCTGCATCCGGCCGAAGTCGCTCGCCGAGTCCACGTGCCGGGCCCGCACGTACTGCAGGGCCTGCCCGCCGCTCAGCATGTGCGTGCCGGGGCTGAGGTCGAGGCCGGTGTAGGAGTCCTTCAGCGGGGTCGTCGTGCAGACGTTCACCCCGCCGAGGACGTCCACGGTCCGCATGAAGCTGGTGAAGTCGACCTCCAGATAGTGGTCGATCTTCACATGGGTCATGTTCTCGACCGTGCGGATGGTCAGCTGGGGACCGCCCTCGGCGTAGGCCGCGTTGAGCTTGACCGGGTGCGCTGCGACCTCCTGCCGGGAGGCGGCGTCGGTGTGCGCGGGCACCTCGGCGTAGGAGTCGCGCGGCAGGCTCACCACGGTGGCCCGCTCCCGGTTCTCCGAGACGTGCACGATCATCATGGTGTCGGTGCAGTGGCAGGGCACCCCGCCCAGCCGGTACTCCCGCCGCTCCCGCGCGGTGATCCTGTCGCGGCCGTCGGTGCCGACCAGCAGGATGTTCATGCCCTGGCCCGCGCGCGGCCGGTTCTTCATGTCCTTGAAGGCGTCGATGCGGGCGATCCCCGCGTCCAGGCTGCTCATCACCGCGTGCCCGATCCCGGCGGAGGCGAGCACCACGACGGACAGCGTGCTCACCGCTCGCATGGCCCACCGGGGCCGCCGGGGCGGCCGTACGGACCGCACGGGCCGCTCGGGCGGACGCGGCACACGGCGGGGTGGCTGCGGTCGGCGCTGCGGACGAGCGGGGGACCGGGGCGGGCTTGCCAACGGGGACACCTCCGGACGAGGCCGTACGTGGGATCCGTGAGCACGGTAGGCCGATACGATCTCCAGCCCGGCCCTCCGCCCCGGCGGCGCGCACCGGTGTCCCCCGTTCGCGGTAACGTGAGCCCCCTATGAACGCCAAGCCCGACGTGCGACACCCCGCCGTATCTGTGATCATGCCCGTCCTCAACGAGGAGCGGCATCTGCGCGGGGCCGTCCAAGCGATCCTCGCGCAGGAGTACGCCGGCGAGATGGAGGTCGTGATCGCCCTCGGTCCGTCCACGGACCGCACGGACGAGATCGCCGCCGAGCTGGTCCGTGAGACTGCGTCCCAGAGCAAGCGCGTGCACACCGTCCCCAATCCCACCGGCCGTACCCCCGCCGCGCTGAACGCGGCGATCAAGGCCTCCCGGCACCCGATCGTGGTCCGCGTCGACGGCCACGGCATGCTCTCGCCGAACTACATCGCCACCGCTGTGAGGCTCCTGGAGGAGACCGGCGCGCAGAACGTCGGCGGCATCATGCACGCCGAGGGCGAGAACGACTGGGAGCACGCCGTCGCCGCCGCGATGACCTCGAAGATCGGGGTCGGCAACGCCGCCTTCCACACGGGCGGCGAGGCCGGGCCCGCCGACACCGTCTACCTCGGGGTGTTCCGCCGCGAGGCCCTGGAGCAGCAGGGCGGCTACAACGAGGAGTTCATCCGCGCCCAGGACTGGGAGCTGAACTTCCGGATCAGGGAGGCGGGCGGACTCATCTGGTTCTCGCCCGAGCTGAAGGTGTCGTACCGGCCGCGGCCCTCCGTCCGCGCGCTGGCCAAGCAGTACAAGGACTACGGCCGCTGGCGGCACGTCGTGGCCCGCTACCACTCCGGCTCCATCAACCTGCGCTACCTCGCCCCGCCGGCGGCGGTGTGCGCGATAGCGGCCGGCACAGTGGTCGGCGTGGTGCTCACCCCGTGGGCCCTCGTCGTGCCCGGCGGCTATCTGGCGGCGATCGTCGCGGGCTCGCTCCCGGCGGGCAAGGGGCTGTCCCCGAAGGCCCGGCTGCAGATCCCGGTGGCCCTGGCCACGATGCACATGTCGTGGGGCTGGGGCTTTCTGACCAGCCCGAAGTCGCTGGCGCGGAAGGTCATCGCCTCGCGGCGGCCGGCGGTGTACAGCGCCTGACCATGTGCCGGGGCCCCGTCGCCGGGGCCCCGGCACCGGTCACCACTGATAGGGCTTGTACACGTCCATGCACTTCGACGTGTCCGAGCCGTTGACGGCGTCGGTGCCGTCCGGGATGTCCCCGGCCTTCGGCTTCGACTCCTTGGGATACGACGTCCCGGTGCGCCAGTCCGCGCCGACGACGACCGTGACGCCGGACACGTCGGTCGAGCGCGTCACCGAACTCGCCGGGATCCCCAGCGCCTTGGCCACGGCCTCGGCGTCGCCCTGCAGATCCGTGCTCGGGTACTGCACGATCGTCTTGTCCACCGACCGCGTGCCCGAGGTGTCGGCCGCCGCCCTGGCGTAGCCCGCCTGTACGAGGACGTCGCTGACCGCCGAAGCCCGGTGCTGCACGGCGGCCTCGGTCGAGGTCTGCGTGCCGTTCTGCACCAGCACCCCGAGCCGACTCGGATCCGTGGAGGGCGTCTTGGCCGGGGCGGGCCTGCTCGAGACCTGCTTCGTACCGGAGCCGTTCTTGTCGCCGTTCTTGTCCAGCGGCACGTCGTCGCGGAGCATCTGCCACAGCTTGTCGGCGTTCGCCTTGTCCGGCACGACGTGGTTGCGGGGGTCCTGCGGATCGGGGAGGTTGGGCATCGTCACCGACGTGATGCGGTCGGACGGCACCGACTTCATCTCCATGCCCAGGTCGTACAGTTTCTTGACCGTGCCGATCTCCTCGGACACCTTCAGGGACTTGGTGGCGGCCTCGGCCAGGTTCATCAGGCGCCCGGTGTCGGTGAAGACGTTCTGCTGCCGCAGCGTACGCATCATCGAGTTCAGGTACATGTGCTGGGCGCGGGCCCGCAAGGGATCGCTGCCCCAGGCGTGCCGGGTGCGCAGCCACTGCAGTGCCTGCACGCCCTGGACCTTGTGCGTGCCGGCCGTCATCTTCAGCCAGGAGCCGCCGGGCTGGGCAGGGGTCGGGTGGTCCCACACGTTCTGCTTCACACAGACGTCGACCCCGCCGATGGCGTCCGCCATCCGCACCACACCGGAGAAGTCGATCGTCATCCAGTGGTCGATGTAGACCCCGGTGAGGTTCTCCCAGGTGGACAGTGTGCAGCCGGCCCCGCCACGGCCCAGGGTGGTGTTGATGATGTCGTTCGTCGCCGGGTACGACTTGCCGGTGTCGGGGTCCTTGCACGGGGGGATGTCGACACGGGTGTCCCGGGGGATGCTCACCATGGCGGCGCTCTTGCGGTCCGCTGAGAGGTGGATGAGCATCTGCACGTCCCCGTTCGGGGGGCCGCCGACGCTGGCCTTGCTGCCGCCGAGCTTCAGGTTCTCGGCCGAGTTACGGCTGTCCGAGCCGATCAGCAGGATGTTCAGCGGCGTCTGGCCGGCGGCGTTCGGTGCGGTCTTCTGCGCCTTGCCGTCGCCGCTGCTGCGCGCGCCCTTCCGGATGTTCGCGTTCAGGTGCTGGTAGTACAGGTAACCGGCTCCCGCCGTACCGAGTATGACCACCGCCAGCACGGTCGCGGACCAGCGCAGGGCGCGCCGTCTGCGCCGTGGCCGCTCGGCCGTGGAACCCCCTCTGCGCTGCCCCCCGCCGTGCCGGCTGGACCGCTCCGGTGTGTCCCGGTCCTGCGGTGCGAGCGACATCGTGTCGTCGACCGCAGGGTCCTGCCCTCGCACATCGCTCTGCGCCAAACTTCCTGCCCTCCCCACCCTTTGCGCGTTACAACGGGCCCGTCCCGCGTCCGGTTAGACGCACGACGGGCCCGTTGGGTTACCTACGACGCGCACTTCACCTTGTCCGCCGTGGACTTGTCCACGTCCGGAGCCTTCTTCGGAGCGGTGAGCGAGACACCCGCGCCCTTGAAGTCCTTGCCCAGGGTCAGCGTCATCGCCGGCAGTCCCTGGGAGTTGATCACGCTCTTGCCGGGCTTGAGCGCGGAACCGGGCAGCCCCATCAGCTGAGCCAGCTCGCGGGCCTGCGCCGCCTGGCCGGGCGCGTACTCCAGCGTGGTCTTGTCCAGCTCCGCGGGCGCGTTGCCCGCGTTCTCCGACTTGAGCACGCCCTGCTGGTTCTGCAGCCAGTCCAGGGTCTGCTGCGCGCTGCCGCCCACGGCACCGCCGTTGAGGATCCGCACCCGCACGTCGGAGGGCGCGGACCTGCTGCCCTTCAGGCGTGCGGCCTCCGCGTCCTTCTCCGCCTTCTGCTTCTTCTTCACCTCGGTGAAGGAGACGTCGTTGTTGATCGCGTCGAACACCTGCGGGGCGACCGCCGGGTCGACGATCACCGTCTTGTGGACGACACCGTCCGCCGGGTTGTCCTTCACCGGCACCGTGACGAAGGTGATGTTCTTCGTCGGCACCTTCTTCAGCTCCAGCGCGATGTCCTTGAGCGTGCCCACGGAGCCGATGCCCTTGTCGACGGTCAGCGCCTTGGTGGCGGCCTCGGCGAGGTCGATCAGCTTGCTCGGGTTGGTGAGCGTGTCGCTGGAGGACATCTTCCGCATCAGCGAGGCCATGAACTGCTGCTGGACCTTGATGCGGTCCAGATCGCCCTGGTTGCCCCAGCTGTGCCGGGTGCGGACGAAGGCCAGCGCCTGCTCGCCCTCGATCTTGTGCTTGCCGGCGGGCAGGTTGAGATGCGACTCCTTGTCGTTCACCGCGTGCGCGAGACAGACGTCCACGCCGCCGACGGCCGTCGTCAGCGTCTTGACCGCGTTGAAGTCCACCATCATGAAGTGGTCCGGCTGGATGCCGGTGACCTCCTTGACGGTGCGCATGGTGCAGCCGGGGTCCCGCCCGTCCTGTCCGAGGCTGGTGTTGAAGCGGACGTTCTCCGTAGCGGGGATGACCTTCTCGGTGCCGTCGGCCTCCTTGGTCGGGCAGTCCGGCACGTTGACGATGAGGTCGCGCGGAATGCTGAGCGCGGTCGCGTTCGTCCGGTCCTTGGAGACGTGCAGCAGGATGTTGGTGTCGGCGTGCCCGACGCTGCCCTTGTCGCCGTAGCCCGTGTTGCCCTTCCCGGTGCGTTTGTCGGTGCCGATGATCAGGATGTTGAAGGCGTCGTCCTTGCTGAAGCCGTTCTTGGCCGCGCTGCCGACGTCCGTCGTGGTGACGTTGCCCTCGAGGTGCTTGAGGTAGAGATAGCCGGCGGTGCCGATGGCGACCAGCACGAAGGCCGTGCCGCCGGCGGTCCACGCCAGCACCTTCTTCGCCTTCGACTTCTTCTTCACCGGCCGCCGGGCGGCCCTGCGCCCCTGCGGGGTCTCCGGCTCGCCGCCCCGGCGCCGGCCCGACCGCGGCGGCGGTACGGCGTCCCCGCGCCCCTGGCGCGGCTCACGCGTCGCGCCGGGCGCCGAGTCGTCACGGCGGCGCGGCGCACCGGAGCCCGCCCGGGAGGCGGGTCTGCGGGGTCCGGGAACCGACGACTGCTCTGCGGAAGGGCCCAGTCGCAGTTCGTATTCGCCGGTGTTCGGATTGAGCACCCACTGGTCTGCGGGATCGATGTTGTCCGCCCGCCCACGGCCTTGCGCGTCCACGGTTGTCCGAATCCTCCGTCGGGGCCACGCGGCGCCTTCCCCCTCAAAGACGCTCGGGTCTCGGTGAAACAGTGCACGGCCCCAGGACGGATCTCGCGGCCGGGTGCACCGGATCGCTCACACTATCCGCCCAGTTCAGCGTCAAGCGACGCCGGTGACAAATTCCCCGTGCCTACAACTGGGCAATCCGCCTCATTTCCCGGACGGAAGTTCGGCGTCTTGATGTGCGCATCACTGGCAGGTGTGTTCGGCGGCGGTGTTCCCGCGGAATGTCGGTGTGGGGGACGGGCCGGCGGGCGGCTCGCCCTCGCCGTCCGTTCCGCCCGTCCCCCCGCCCGTCTCCGCCCCGGTTTCCGGGGCCTGCTGCGGTGTCTCCCGGGTCACCGCCACGGGCTGGTCGGCGCGCAGCCGGGCGAACAGCTTCTCGGCTTCCGGCTCCACGAGTTGGTCACGATTGGCGTCGTAGACGTACGACTCCCTCGGCACCGTCAGGAACTGCACCCGTTCGGTGGGGATCTGGCGCAGCCCGCGCACCAACTGGTACAAGCCACGCAGACTGGCCAGTTCCGGGTCCGTGGTCAGCGAGGAGGTCGCCGCGTCCAGCACCGGATACAGCTTCACCGGGTTCAGCAGCACATCGCCGCTCTGCATCTTGTCGACGAGCGCGCCGAGGAACCGCTGCTGGCGTTCCATCCGTTCGGTGTCGCTGCCGTCGCCGAGCGACTTGCGGGCCCGCACGAACCCGAGCGCCTGCTCCCCGTTGAGCGTGACCCTGCCGGCGGGCAGCTTCAGCAGGGCCGCCTTGTCGTCGATGGGCTCCTTCAGGCAGACCTGCACCCCGTCGACGGCGTTCACCATCTTCTTGAACCCGCTGAAGTCCACGACCACGTGATGGTCGATCCGAATGTCCGTCAGCTTCTCCACGGTCCGGATCGTGCACGCCGAACCGCCCAGCTGGAAGGAGTGGTTGAACATCGCGAACACCGGCTCGCTGCGGCTGCCGTCCGGTTGCCGGCAGCCGGGGATGTCCACCATCAGATCCCTCGGCAGCGACACGGCGGTGGCGCTGCGCCGGTCGGCGGCCAGATGCAGCAGGATCGTGGTGTCCGACCGCTCGCTGCCCAGATCCGGCCCGTACGCGGAGTTCCCCTCCCCGGCCCGCGTGTCCGACCCGATCAGCAGGATGTTCTGCGCGCCCCGCACCAGTTCGGTGGGCCGCTCCCGCTCGTACCGGGCCAGTTCGCGGGCGGCCGCGTCGTCCGCCGTGATGTTCGCGCTGAGCTTGGCGTAGAGGGCCCAGCCGGTCCCGGCGGCCGCCGCGACGAGGACGGCGGCACCGAGCGCCGTCGCTCGCAGCCATCGCCGCCGACGCCGCCGTACGAGCCCTGTGCCGGTGGCGGAGGCCCCGGGACCGGGGCCGGGACCGAGGGCCTTGCCTGCGGTGTCAGGCACGGTCGGGGCACCCCCTCATGGCGTACGAGCGTCACGTCCTGCTCTTACGACCATGGCGGGGGAGGGCGGGGGAAGCGCCCTGTGCTACTCCACTCGGGGGACGGCGGTGCCGCTCAGCGGCGCACCGCGGTCACCCGCTCGCTCTCGATCCGCTTGGCGAGAGCCTCCTCGTCCAGCCGGTCCAGATGCCGGCACAGCACCACGGACCCGCCGGTGACCAGCGGCGCGTACAACCCCGCGCCGACCCCTTCCCAGGTGTCGTACGACAGCCCGGACAACAGCCTCGATCCGGGCCCCGTCAGATCCAGCGAGGGCGCCTCGGCCAGGGCCCGCTGAACGACCTCCGCCCCGCTGAACTCCCGCCCGGCGACGATCAGCGCGGGCTCGTCGGGGTCCACCGGAGCGAACGGCGCGAACCGGTCCCCCTGACCGGGCACTTCCACCGCGTAGTCGACGAACCCCTCCGGGGCCTGCGGAAACCGTCCGCCGAGCGGCCGTAGCGCCAGCGCCACCCGCTCACCCCGGCACGCCCGCGCCGCGGCCAGCGAGTCCGGCCCGCTGACGACGACGTCCGCCGCGGCCGGATCCCCGCCGACGTCTGCCACCGCCCCCACCGCGGAGCAGGCCAGCAGCCACACCGCCGTCTGCCAGTGCGCGGGCAGCAGCAGCGCGACCCGGTCACCGGGACCGGCGGACAGGTCGCCCTGAAGGAGGTTCGCGGTCTTGGCCACCCAATTGGCGAAGGTGGCCACGGACAGTTCGACGCGTTCGCCCGTGGCGTCGTCGTAGAAGGTCACCAGCGGGCGGCCGGGGTCCGCGGCGAGCGCGGAAGCCAGCAGGTCGGCAGGGGTGCGATCGGTGGCGTTCACCCGGGAAAGGGTACGCGCGGGCGGGCGCGCGCAGCGTGCGGTGGGGCCACCGGTTCGGCGGAACGGTTTCCGACGGTCCGTCAGTTCATAGATGGACAGATTTGTATGACTATGCCCAAGATCATGGCTATGCGTGGATTCCTGACTTCGTCCAACGGCGCCCCCTCGATCGCCGTCTCCTCGATCGGCGTCACCTGCGCCGCGGCCCTCGCGTTTCCGCTGCTGGCCCTGCCCGCGGCCGCCGCACCCGCACGGCCGTCCGCGGCCGCCGCACCCGCACGGCCGTCCGCGGCCGCCGCACCCGTACGGCCGCCCGCGGCCGGTGTGCCGGGCAGCACGCGCTCGCTGCCCCTCGTCCCCCTGTCCCGCGAGCGGGTCCTCGGCACCGCCCCGGAACAGGGCCTGTACCGGTCCGACGGCGAGCACTTCTCGCTGGTCGGGGTCGTCTGGGACGACCCGGACGCCGAACTGCACGGCCGGGTCCAGGTGCGGACCCGGTCGGCGCGGACGGGGAAGTGGTCCGGCTGGCAGGACGTCGAGACGCACAACGCCGACCACGGCGCCGACCCGGGTACGGCGGAACGCGACGCGCGGCGGGTGCGCGGGGCGACCGCACCGCTGTGGGTGGGCGAATCCGACGGCGTGGACCTCCGGGTGCGCGCCGCCGGCGGGGAGGCGTGGGACGGGGGTACGGCCGAACCCCAGCGCCCGGAGCCCCCGTTGCCCTCCGGCCTGCGCCTGGAACTCGTCGACCCCGGTGCGGAGGCGGCGCCCGGGGACGCGCCGGCCCAGGCGCCCCGTACCGGTCCGCGCTCGGAGGCGGCACGCGCGGCCTCCGCCGCCAACACGGACATCGCCCGCTTCGGCGTCCTGGAGATCCCGGCGCTGGGCAAGCGGGCCACCGAGCGGGAACTCGCCCGCCTGGAAGGTCCGGTGCGGGCCAGGCCGTACATCGGGCCGCGCCCGCGGATCGTCACCCGCCGCGGCTGGGGCGCGGACGAGTCCCTGCGCCAGAGCGGGTTCGTCTACACGAAGAAGCTCAAGGCGGCCTTCGTGCACCACACGGCCTCCGGCAACAAGTACAGCTGCTCGCAGGCCCCCTCCGTCATCCGCAGTATCTACCGCTACCACGTCGCGAGCATGGGCTGGCGGGACATCGGCTACAACTTCCTCGTCGACAAGTGCGGAACCATCTACGAGGGCCGGGCCGGTGGCGTGGCGAAGGCGGTCCTCGGCGCGCACACCCTCGGCTTCAACAACAACAGCATGGGCATCGCCGTGATCGGCTCGTACGGCACGGCGAAGCCGTCCGGCGCCGCGGTGACGGCCGTCGCCCGGCTCATCGCGTGGAAGCTCGGACTCTACGGAGCCGATCCGCGCGGCAGGACATATCTCACGTCGGGTGGTGGCAACCTCTACGCCAAGGGTAAGAAGGTACGACTGCACGTGATCTCCGGCCATCGGGACGGATTCGCCACCGAGTGCCCCGGCAAACGGCTTTACGCCAAGCTCGGTACGGCCCGTTCCAGCGCGGCGCGCTACCAGGGGCGCTGAGCCGGCCGGGGGTGCGTGCTCGGCGCCGTCATCGTCGGCTCGCCGCTCTCACACCGTTCTCTCACCGATCTCGTGGGAAACCGGGTGGTTGTCAAGGGAGCCGCCGCTACGGTCTGCATACACTGACCGGCCGAAACGAGTGAAACGAGTAGGTCGGCCGATCCCGGCAGGAAGCAGAGACGACAGGTGACAGAAGCGATCCTCCTGGTCGGCGGCAAAGGCACCCGGCTGCGTCCGCTCACGGTGCACACGCCCAAGCCCATGGTCCCCGCCGCCGGGGTGCCGTTCCTCACGCACCAGCTGGCGCGCGCCAAGGCGGCCGGCGTGGACCACATCGTCCTCGCCACCAGCTATCTGGCGGAGGTCTTCGAGCCGTACTTCGGCGACGGCTCCTCCCTGGGCCTGCGCATCGAGTACGTGACGGAGGAGGAGCCGCTCGGCACGGGCGGCGCCATCCGCAACGTCGCCTCGCGTCTGCACTCCGGCCCCGACGACCCGGTGCTGATCTTCAACGGCGACATTCTGACGGGTCTGGACATCAGGGCCCTGGTCGACACCCACCAGTCGACCGGCGCGGACGTCTCCCTGCACCTGACGAAGGTGACGGATCCGCGGGCCTACGGCCTGGTCCCCACGGACGAGACCGGCCGCGTCCTCGCCTTCCTGGAGAAGCCGCAGACGCCGGAGGAGATCGTCACCGACCAGATCAACGCGGGGGCGTACGTCTTCCGCCGCTCGGTCATCGACACGATCCCGCTGGGCCGCCCGGTGTCCGTGGAGCGCGAGACCTTCCCCGACCTCCTCTCGGCCGGCGCCCATCTCCAGGGCATGGTCGACTCCACGTACTGGCTGGACCTCGGCACCCCGGCGGCGTTCGTCCGCGGCTCGGCCGACCTGGTCCTGGGCCGCGCCCCGTCCCCGGCGGTCCCCGGCCGCTGCGGCGACCGCCTGATCCTTCCCACGGCGACGGTGGCGCCGGACGCCAAGCTGACCGGCGGCACGGTTGTCGGCGAGGGCGCGTTCGTGGCCGAGGGCGCGCGGGTCTCCGGCTCCACGATCCTCCCCGGGGCCGTCATCGAACCGGGCGCCGTCATCACCGACTCCCTCATCGGCACCAGGGCCCGCGTGGGCGAACGCACGGTCCTCACCGGCGCGGTCGTCGGCGACGGCGCGGTCATCGGCGCCGACAACGAACTCCGCGAGGGAGTACGCGTGTGGTGCGACGCCCGCATCCCGGCGGGCGCGGTGCGCTTCTCCTCCGACCAGTAACCAGGGCCCCCGGGGACGCCGCCACGCATGTGGGCTGCGCCCCCGGGGCCTCATGTGCCGGGGGCGGTTCCGCGGGTGCTTCGCCTGCGGGCGCGTCGTGGTTGCTCGCGATTGCGCGAGCGCGGGCAAGCGAACTCACCCCCCACCCCCGCGTCCCCCAGCACAGGGCGCCTCACAGCAACCCGATGTCCATCCGGGGCATCTTCGGCGCCCTGCGCGCGGGCACGTTCCCGCTCAGCAGGATCAACCGGACCGCCCGGTGCCGCTGCCCGGCATACGGTTCCAGCAAGCGCAGCATCACCGCATCGTCGGCATGCCGGTCCCCCGCCAGCGCCCACCCCACGATCCCCGGCAGATGCAGATCCCCGACAGTCACCGCATCCGCCGCGCCATGACTGCGCTGCACCACCTCCGCCGACGTCCACGGCCCGATCCCCGGCACGACCTCCAACCGCGCCTGAGCCTCGGCCGCCGGCATCCCCACAGCCTGCTCCAGCCGCGCGGCGACCCGTACGGCCCGCAGAATCGTCGACGCCCGCTTGTCGTCGACCCCGGCCCGATGCCACTCCCAGGAGGGAATCAACGCCCACGTCCGCGGCGCCGGCATCACGAACATCGGCCGTTCCCCAGCCCCCGCCGGTCCCGGTGCGCGCTCCCCGAACTTCCGCACGAGCAACCGCCACGCCCGGTACGCCTCATCCGTCGTGACCTTCTGCTCCAGCACCGACGGGATCAAGGACTCCAGCACCAGCCCGGTCCGCGTCAGCCGCAGCCCCGGCCGCCGATGCCGCGCCAGGGCCACGACCCGGTGCCGGGGCACGAACGCCTCCGGCTCGTCGGCCGCGCCGAGCCACTCGGGCAGCCGGTCCAGCAGCCACTCCGCGCCCGGCCCCCACGCCTCTCCGAGCACCTCACCGCCGTACGCCCGTACCCGCAGCGTGCCCGGCCCGGCGGGCGTACGGCCGGCCCGCCACACGGAACCGTCCGCGGTGGCCCGGAACGTGGGGTCGGCGGGCCCGCGCCGCAACGGTCCGAGCACCAGCCCGAGATCGAGCGGCCCGTCCGGCACCCACCGCCGTACCCGCGCCGGAGCCGAAGCCTGCCGCGGTATCCCGGCAGCGCCGCCCGCCGGCACGCCGGCATGGCCGCCGCGCACGGTCGTACGCGTGGGGCGCTGAGCGAAACGTCCTGCCACGTGAGGTCCTGTGAGGTGCTGTGAGGCCCAAGGGAGCCTGTGCCGTCCTTCGAGACTAGGCGGTCGTACGCCGGCTACGGCCGCGTACGCCGAACTCAGCGCACCTCTATGAAGGCCCCCGCGTCCCGCTCCGGTCGCGGTCTCGGCTCCTCGGCCGGATGCCCGACCGCCACCGCGCCCATCGGCTCCCAGTCCGCGGGCAGGTCGAGCACCCCGCGCACCACGTCAGGGCAGAACATCGTGGACGACACCCACGCCGAGCCCAGCCGCTCCCCGGCGAGCGCGACCAGCAGGTTCTGCACGCCCGCGCCCATCGCGACGACGAACATCTCCCGCTCGGCGCCGTCCCGCCGCGCGTCTCCGTAGTGATGGGAGCCGTCCATGACGAGACAGGGGACGATCAGATACGGCGCGTGACGCAGGACGTCACCGCGGCGCACCCGCTTCGCGATCGACTCCTCGCTCTTGCCGTCCCGGCGCAGGTCGGCGATCCAGGCGTCCCGCATCGCGTCCAGCAGCCGGGTCCGGGACCGGGCCGACTCCAGCAGGACGAACCGCCAGGGGGTGGTGTGGTGCGGGGCCGGTGCGGTCACCGCCGCCGCCACCGCGCGCCGTACCGCGCCGGGGTCCACGGGCTCGTCGGTGAACGCCCGGACCGTACGCCGCTGGGTCACCGCCTCGCGGACCGCCTCGGACGTGCCGAGCCGGAACATGTCGTCCCGCGCGGTCCGCACCAGAGCCCGCGCGCCCTCGCCGTCCTCGGGGGCCAGCACGTGCGGCAGGCCGCGCACCACCGCGACCGGCCGGCCCGCCGCCTTGCCCTTGACCAGGTCGCCGGCGGCGGCCAGTTCGTCCGCGGTGGCCACGATCGTGGCGCTGAGCGGATTGCCGTACGCGTCCGTGCCACCGCGCAGGTCGTCCAGCACGCGCACCCCGGCGGCGCCGATCGCCACGTCCGTGAGCCCCGAACGCCAGGGGCGCCCGAAGGTGTCGGTGATGACCACGCCGACGTCGACGCCGAGGGCGGCGCGCAGGCCGTCGCGGATCGCGCGCGCGGACGCGTCCGGGTCCTCCGGCAGCAACAGCACCGTGCCGGCGGGGGTGTTGGAGGCGTCGACCCCGGCGGCGGCCATGACCAGGCCCTGCCGGTTCTCCACGATCCTGAGGGTGCCGCGCCGGGCCACCACCCGGACCGTCTCGGCGTCGATGGCCGCCTCCCGGTCGGCCGCCTCGACGACGCGGCCCTCCGCCTTGGAGACGATCTTGGAGGTGACGAGCAGCACATCCCCGTCGGCCAGGCCCGGCTCGGCCGCGGCGATCAGCTTGGTGAGGTCGTCGCCCGGCTGCACCTCGGGGATGCCCGACAGGGCCCGGACCGTGTACTCCGGGCGGCACTCCGGGCGCTCCTCGCTCACGCTTCCCGCACCTCCTCGGCCAGCGCCAGCGCCTCTCGCGCCATCTGCGCGGCCGCGTCGACGTCGGTCATCATCAGCGGTACGGCCCGGCAGCGGATGCCGTCCGCCTCGACCCGCTCGACCGCGGCCGCGTCCACGGTGTCGACCAGCCAGCCGTCCAGCAGACCGGAGCCGTAGTGCTCGGCCACCGCGGCGGCCGTGGACTCCACGCCGACCGCGGCGAGCACCTTGTCGGCCATGCCGCGCACCGGGGCGTCCCCGACGATGGGGGACAGGCCGATCACGGGTACGCCCGCGTCCGCGATCGCCTCCCGGATTCCGGGCACGGCGAGGATGGTGCCGATGGACACGACCGGGTTGGACGGCGGGAAGAGGATGACGTCCGCCTGGGCGAGGGCCTCCAGCACGCCGGGCGCCGGCTTGGCCTGCTCGGCGCCGACCGGGAGCACGGCCTCGGCGGGGACGGAGGCCCGCAGCCGTACCCAGTACTCCTGGAAATGGACCGCCTTGCGCTCGCCGTCCACCTCGACGGCCACATGGGTCTCGACGCGGTCGTCGGTCATCGGGATCAGCCTCACGCCCGGCTTCCAGCGGTCGCACAGCGCCTCGGTGACGGCGCTGAGCGGATAACCCGCGCCGAGCATCTGCGTGCGCACGATGTGCGTGGCGAAGTCCCGGTCGCCGAGGCCGAACCAGTTCGGTCCGACCCCGTAGGCCGCCAGTTCCTCCTTGAGGTGGAAGGTCTCGTCGGACCGCCCCCAGCCCTGCTCCTCGTTGATGCCGCCGCCCAGCGTGTACATCACCGTGTCGAGGTCCGGGCAGACCTTCAGCCCGAAGAGGTGGATGTCGTCGCCGGTGTTGCCGATCACCGTGACGTCCGCGTCCGGCACGGCCCGCTTCAGACCGCGCAGGAACCGGGCACCGCCGATGCCGCCTGCCAGAACCACAATGCGCATGGGGCCCAGTGTTGCAGGCGGGTACGACAACGCGTCAGGCAGTCACCGGACGAGCCTCGCAGTGCGGGGAGGTGTGCATCGGCATCTGGGTCAGGCCCGGGTGGTACACGTGCAGGCTGACCGCCGGCTCCAGGGTGTCGTTGACGACCTCGTGGACGTACCCGGGCGCGAACACCCGCTGTGCTCCAGCCGTCAACGCGCGCGTGGCGCGTTCGGTGCGCTCGGTGAGCGTGCCCGCCAGGACGGTCAGGACACCGGAGGAGCGGCCGTGGTCGTGCGGCCCGCTGCCCTGCCCCGGCACCCAGGACAGCAGCCACACCTCGTAGCCGGGGCCGGTGCGCAGCCGGTGGTACCAGCGGCTCGTCGCGTCGTACCGCACGAGGTGTTCCCACTGGGAGCGGTCGGCGGCGATCCGGCGGGCGAGACCCACGAACTCGGCAACGGTGGCCGGGTGCTCGCGCGGCGGCTGGAGCAGGTGCGGGACTTCGAGGATGTCGCCGGCGATCTGGAGGTCGTTGTCACTGTTCATGGTGGTGCGCTGGTTCCTCGGTGGGAGACGGCCGGAGGGAACGGAGAACGGGAGAACCGGGTCCCGGGGGACGCGGCCCACAGCTGGAGCAGGGTGGGCTCAACAGCCGGAACAGCGACAACAGCTACAGCGGGACCGGGCAGCACCGAGGGACCCGGCGGTGCGGGTCGAGGTGAGTGCCAAGTGCGCGAGCATGCCCACTAGGACATCGGTTCACACCCGCAGTGTCAACTCGGCGCCCGGCATGTGGGACAGGTTTCACCTCATCCGGTTCATCTCGGAGGTGAAAGGTTTGTTCATCGGGGTGTCGGGACACATGGGGCACATCCGGCGCTCAAGCCGCGCGGAACGCGATCGAACGCCAGGGCGTCCTTCTCCGTATAGATGTCCGTACGGGTTCCGGGTGCCCCTCCGGGCCTCGTCTGCGTGTCACGGTTTAAGGCGATTTGAACACTTTCCGCACGGGCTTGGTTCCGCAGAGTGAATAACGGGCCCAATAGCAGATCTCGGCTTGACTCGCCCGGAGCAGCACACTTGTAATTTCACTCGTGTCGTTCAGCCGAAATCGGTAACGGCAACGCACACGGGGACGCGAAAGACAGACGAGGGGCGCACATGACCGAGCTGGTGCAGCAACTGCTGGTCGACGACGCGGACGAGGAACTCGGCTGGCAGGAGCGCGCGCTGTGCGCCCAGACCGACCCCGAGTCCTTCTTCCCCGAGAAGGGCGGCTCCACCAGAGAGGCGAAGAAGGTCTGCCTCGCCTGTGAGGTCCGCTCCGAGTGCCTCGAGTACGCCCTCGCCAACGACGAGCGCTTCGGCATCTGGGGCGGCCTGTCCGAGCGGGAGCGCCGCCGGCTGAAGAAGGCGGCCGTCTGACCGCACGGACGCGCACAAATCCACACCAAAACGTCACGAACGGCCCGTTGCCGGTGGGTTATCCACAGGCGGCGGGCCGACGTCATGGTCAGCCGATAGTGTGGTCGCTCGTCCGAGACGCCCCGCTGTCCCCTCGGCTCCCGAGAGGGCGCGGGCGTCCACCGCAGTCCATCGAACCGGGGCCCGTACCTCGATGTCCGTGCACAGTCATACGGCAGTCCAAGACCCGGATGCCGCCGCGGCGTTTGACCCGTCCCGCCCACCCGAGTTCCCGCGTCACGTGGTGACCGCGGTCCTCGTCGCCCACGACGGCGCCCGCTGGCTGCCCGACGCCCTCGCCGGGCTGCTCGGCCAGGAGCGACCCGTGCAGTACGCGGTCGCGGCCGACACCGGCAGCGCGGACGACTCCGCCCGGCTGCTCACCGACGCCCTCGGCGATGCCAACGTCCTGCACCTGGCCCGCCGCACCGGCTTCGGCCAGGCCGTCGAGGAAGCGAGCCGCACCGCCCCGGTCCTCACCCCGGAAGAGCTGCCGTACCTCAAGCGCCCCAGCGGCTGGGACCCGGTCACCCGCACGTGGCGCGACGACGCCTACGACATGCCCGAACTGCCGCACGGCGAGCCCGTCCAGTGGCTCTGGCTGCTGCACGACGACTGCGCGCCCGACCCCGACGCCCTCGCCGAACTGCTGCGCGTCGTCGACAACGAACTCGAACTGGGCCGCGACGACGTGGCGGTCGTCGGCCCCAAGCTGCGCGGCTGGTACGACCGCCGGCAACTGCTGGAGGTAGGCGTCTCCATCGCCAACTCCGGCCGCCGCTGGACCGGCCTGGACCGCCGCGAACAGGACCAGGGCCAGCACGACCACGTGCGCACCGTGCTGTCCGTCTCCAGCGCCGGCATGCTCATCCGCCGCGACGTCTTCGAACAGCTCGGCGGCTTCGACCGCAGGCTGCCCCTGATGCGCGACGACGTCGACCTGTGCTGGCGCGCCCACACCGCGGGCCACCGCGTCCTGATCGCCCCCGACGCGGTCGTACGGCACGCCGAGGCCGCCTCCCGCGAGCGCCGCACCGTCGACTGCGTGGGCCGCACCGCCGCCTCCCCGCACAAGGTCGACAAGGCCGGCGCCGTCTACACCCTGCTCGTCAACACCCGCGGCGCCGCGCTGCCCTGGGCGTTCCTGCGGCTCGTTTTCGGCACGCTCCTGCGGACCGTCGCCTACCTGGTCGGCAAGGTGCCCGGCCAGGCCGTCGACGAGATCCGCGGCCTGCTCGCCACCCTGCTGCGCCCGGGCCGGATCTTCGCCGCGCGGCGCCGCCGCGGGCCCTCGCAGATCGACAAGGGCGAACTGCGCCGGCTCTTCCCGCCGCCCGGCGCCACCGTCCGGGCCACCGTGGAACAGCTCGCCGCCAACTTCACCAGCAGCTCCGACGACTCCCTCCGGGCCGGCCGGCACGGCGGCGCCGTGGAGTCCGGGCCCGGCGGCGACGACGCCGACTTCCTGGAGGTCGAGCAGTTCGCCCGGCTCAGGCGGATCGCCCGCAAACCCGGCCCCGTGCTCTTCCTCGTCCTGCTGCTCATCTCCCTGGCCGCCTGCCGCGCCCTGCTCGGCGGCGGCGCGCTCGGGGGCGGCGCCCTGCTGCCCGCCCCGGCAGGCGCCGGCGACCTGTGGTCCCGCTTCGCCGACTCCTGGCACCCGGTCGGCGCGGGCGGCACCCCGGCAGGCCCGCCCTACCTCGCGATCGTCGCCACCCTCGCCACGATCCTGTTCGGCTCCACCGGACTCGCGATGACGGTCCTGATGGTGGCCTCGGTACCGCTCGCCGGATTCACCGCCTACTTCGCCTCCCGGCCGCTCGTCACCTCCCGGCTGCTGCGCGCCTGGGCCGCCATCGCCTACGCGTTCCTGCCCGCCACCACGGGCGCCCTGGCCGGCGGCCGCATCGGCACCGCCGTGCTCGCCGTGCTGCTGCCGCTCATCGCGCGTGCCGGCATCGCCGCCGGCGGCCTCGCCAACCGCTCCGGAGCACGCGGCAGTTGGCGCGCCACCTGGGCGTACGCGCTGCTGCTGACCATCACCACCGCCTTTACGCCGATCGTCTGGCCCATCGCGCTGCTCCTCGGCATCGGCGTGCTCGTGCTGCGCCGCGGCGACCTCGTCGCGCACCTCCTGCGCTTCCTCGCCCAGCTCGGCACCCCGCTGCTGGTCCTCGCCCCCTGGTCGCTGACCCTGCTCCCGACCGGCTTCTTCAAGGAAGCAGGACTGGCCTACGGCACCTCGGCCGCCTCCGCGCTCGACCTGCTCGGCGCCAGCCCCGGCGGCCCCGGCACCGTGCACGGCCTGATGCTCATCGGCATCGTCCTCGCCGCCCTCGCCGCACTCCTGCGCTCCGAGCGGCAGTCGGCCATCCGCACCGCCTGGGCGGTCGCCCTGGCCGGCCTCGTCTTCGCCGCCCTGTCCAACAGGTCCGCCTGGGCCGGACCGGCCACCCTCGTCTACGGCATCGCCCTGCTGGCCGCCGCCGCCCTCGGCGCCGACGGCGCACGCGCGCGTGTGGCCGAGCAGAGCTTCGGCTGGCGCCAGCCCGTGGCCGCCCTGATCGCCTTCGCCTGCGCCGCGGGCCCGCTGCTCGTCGCCGCCGGCTGGATGATCCGCGGCGCCGCCGGCCCGCTGGAGCGCCGCGACCCGACCCAGGTGCCCGCGTTCGTCGCCGAGGACTCCACCACCGGCGACCGGGCCCGCACCCTGATCCTGGACAGCGACTCCACCGCGCGCGTGCGCTACACCCTGGTCCGCGGCTCCGGCGCCCGCATGGGCGACGCCGAGATCAGCGCCGCCGACGGCCAGAACACCCGGCTGGACAAGGTCGTCGCCAACCTCGTCGCCGGCTCCGGCGCCGACCAGGCCGACGAACTCGGCGGCTTCGCCGTGCGCTACGTCCTCGTCCACAAGGGCGCGCCCCGCGACATCACCCGCGTCCTCGACACCACCCCCGGCCTGACCCGGCTCAGCCAGCAGAACGGCAGCGCCCTGTGGCGTGTCGACCAGGAGGTCTCCCGCGCCACGATCGTCCCCGCCGGCGGCTCGGGCACCGGCCGGCCGGTCTCCGCCGGCCCGGTGGAGATCCACACCACCGTCCCCGCCGGCCCGGCCGGCCGCGTCCTGCGCCTCGCCGACACCGCCTCCGACGGCTGGACGGCCACCCTGGACGGCCGTCCGCTCACCCGCACCACGCTCGACGGCTGGGCCCAGGGCTTCCAACTGCCCGCCGACGGCGGCAGGCTGGACGTCACCTACAGCGATCCGGTCACCCACACCGCCTGGCTGTGGGTCCAGGGCGCGCTCGCCGTCGTCCTGGTCGTCCTCGCCCTGCCCGGCCGCCGCCGCGACGTCGACGACGACCTGCCCGAGGAGGAGCCGCTGCCCGCCCAGGCCATCGAGGGCGAGGGCCGCCGCGCCCGCCGGCTGCGCGCCCAGGCCGAGGAACAGGCCACCGAGGAACAGGCCACGGAGGAGCAGGCCGGCGAGGAGCAGCCGGCAGCACCGCCGCTGCCGGAGGAGCCCCCGGCCGCCGTACCCCACCAGCAGTCCTACGAGGAGTGGGACCAGGGT
Organism: Streptomyces sp. NPDC001093; assembly: GCF_040298985.1. NCBI lineage: Bacteria > Bacillati > Actinomycetota > Actinomycetes > Kitasatosporales > Streptomycetaceae > Streptomyces > Streptomyces sp. NPDC001093. Next base: position 126,351 of record NZ_JBEPBF010000006.1, read on the forward strand.
TCGTACGCCGGATACGCGGGCTACGGAACCGGCCAGTACCAGAACGGCGGCCAGTACCCGCACTCCGGCTACGACCAGCAGGGTTACCCGGCCGCCGACCCGTACCGGACGGGCCAGGGCCAGGGCCAGTACGACCCGTACGCCTACGGCGGTACGGCCGACCAGATGCCCTACGACCCGACGGCCTACCAGCAGGGCTACGGCCCGGCGTACGACCCCGCCCAGCAGGGCTACGACCAGGCCCAGCACCCCCACGGCACCGGCAGCGAGCGCCCCGACGGGAGCCAGCAGTGAACCGCACCACCCTGTCCCTGATCGCCGCAGGCAGCGCGCTGGCCGCCGTCACCGCGTTCGCCGCGTTCGCCGGACCGTCCGCGTCCGGTGCCTCCGCCCCCAAGGCGGCCGCGAACCTGCCGGTCCAGCGCACGAGCCTGCTGTGCCCGGCGCCGAGCATCTCGGACATCGCCAGCACGTCGTACACGTCGTTCACCCCCGTCACCCAGGGCACGGCGACCGACGGCAAGGCCCAACTCCAGGCAGCCGGCGAGGACTCGGCGGACGGCACGGGCAACCCCGGCACGGGCAACCCCGGTACGGGCAAGGGCTCGAAGGGGTCCAAGAGCGGGAAGAAGACGGCGGGCCAACCGGTGCTCACCCCGAAGGCGCCGGGCACCCCGGTCACCGGCGACACCTCCGGCGCCGACGCGCCCGCACTCATCGGCACCGCCGACGGGAAGTACGCGCCCGGCTGGACCGTCCAGGAGACCACCGAGGTCGCCGCCGGCACCGGCCGCGGCCTGCAGGGCGTCAACTGCACCGCCGCGGACACCGACTTCTGGTTCCCGGGCGCCAGCACGGCCACCGGCCGCACCGACTACGTCCACCTGACCAACCCCGACGACTCCGCCGCGGTCGTCGACATCGAGCTGTACGGCAAGGACGGCGCGATCAAGTCGACGCTCGGCGAGAACCTCACCGTCCCGCCGCACGCGAGCAAGCCGGTCCTGCTGTCCACACTCACCGACACACAGCAGGCCGACCTGACCGTGCACGTCAGCGTGCGCAGCGGCCGGGTCGGCGCGACGGTGCAGGCTCTCGACGACAAGGCGGGCGGCGACTGGCTGGCCGCGGCCGCCGACCCGGCCGGCAGCCTGGTCCTGCCCGGCATCCCGAAGGACGCCACCGACGTCCGCCTGATCGTCTTCACCCCCGGCGGCGACGACGCCGACCTGAAGGTCCGCCTGGCCTCACCGGGCGGCCTGATCACCCCGGCGGGCAACGAGACCCTGCACGTGAAGTCGGGCGTGACGACCACGGCCGACCTCGGCGCGGTGACCCGCGGCGAGGCGGGCTCCCTGGTGCTGACCCCCACGGACCACTCGGTCCCGGTCGTGGCAGCCCTCCGGGTCGTCCGCGGCAAGGGCGACAAGCTAGAGACGGCGTACATCCCCGCCACCGCCCCCGTCGGCACGCGCGCGACCTCGGCCGACAACAGCGCCAAGGGCACGACCCTGGCCCTGACCGCACCCACCGCCACGGCGACGGTCAAGGTGACCGCCTCGGCGGGCAGCGAGGGCGGGACGGCGACGACGAAGACGTACACGATCAAGTCCGGCACCACCGAGGACGTTCCGGTCCCCGTCCCCTCCGGCCTCAACGGTACCTACGCCCTCACCGTCGAAACCGCCTCCGGCGGCCCGGTCTACGCCTCCCGCACCCTTACCGCCACGGAGTCCGGAGTCCCCGGCTTCACCATCCAAACCCTCCCGAACGACCGCGGCATGGTGGCGGTACCGGAGACGACGGAGGACCTGTCGGTGCTGCAGAAGTGAGGGGCGGGGTTTCGTAGCGCCGTCGGGGTGCGGGTGCGGGTGCCGCCGCCGCTGCGGGCAGCCGTGCCGCTGGGGCGGCACCCGCAGGCGCGGGGAGGCGAGACGTCCCGTCGTCCAGCCACAGCACAGGGCCCCAACGCCGTACCCCGTCGGCCCGCCCTAATCCTCCCCGTACCGCGGGTCCACCGTCTCCGGAGTCAGCCCGAGCAACTCGGCCACCTGCTCCACGACCACCTCGTGCACCAGCGCGGCCCGCTCGTCCCGCCCCTTGGTGCGGATCTCCACCGGCCGCCGGTACACGACCACCCGCGCCTGCCGCCCGTCCCGCGCGGGAACGACCCCGCCCAACGGCACGGCCTCGTCGCTCCACACCTGCTCACCCCGCCCCTCCAGCCGGGGCACCTCCAGCACCAGGAAGTCGATGTCGGCAAGCTGCGGCCACCGCCGCTCGAGACGCTCCACGGAGTCCTGCACCAGGTCCGCGAACACATCGGCACGGCTGGCCGCCAGCGGCACCTGCGGCGGTGCGATCGGCCCCCGCATGCCCCTGCCGTGACGATCACGGCGACGGGGCCCGGGGCCGGCGGCACGGGGCGGTACACGGTTGTCCATCACTGGGGAAGGGTAGTCCCCGCACGCCCTCCCCGCCCGACCCCACACGGCAACCCACCCCCCTCACGCCACCGACCGGCCACCCTCGACCAGCACCCCCGGCCACCCACCGCCGACCAGCCCCCCACGACCAGCCCCCATCAGCCCCCCGACCACGCTCCCCGTCCACGCCCCGCCACGGCGCCGCTCCCTGCCAGCCACGGGCTCGCTCCCCGCCCGCCCACGGCCCCCTCTCGGCCGACGGCGGCGCCGCCGATCAGCCCGCCGCCGATCGGCCCCGTTCGGCTCCGATCGGCCCTCGCCGCTCCCATGTCGCAGGTTGACCATTCCGGCCAACGTCTGGCTCGTTTCCGTAACCCTCCAAGACCGCCGAACTCAAGGCAATTGACGGTGTTTGTACTGACTCATGACCGTATCGAGCCGCGCCCAAAACCGGCCGAGAACCCGTCCGCGCAGGTCAACAGGGCCTCCCCGAAGGGGTGTGTGGGGCGTTTCACAGCACGACACGGTGGAGTGACCTGGTGGAGAGTCGTCGCGGCCCGCTCAAGAGTGCGGTACCGTCCAACGTCGTGAGCCCTGTACGTCGCTGTTCGCGCACCGCCTGCGGCCGACCCGCCGTCGCGACGCTGACGTACGTCTACGCCGACTCGACCGCGGTCCTCGGCCCGCTCGCCACCTACGCCGAGCCGCACTGCTACGACCTGTGCGCCGAGCACTCCGAACGCCTCACCGCCCCCCGCGGCTGGGAGGTCGTCCGCCTCCTCGACGGTTCCGCCCCCGCGCGGCCCAGCGGAGACGACCTGGAAGCGCTCGCGAACGCCGTGCGCGAGGCGGCCCGCCCCCAGGAGCGCGCGGCCGAGGCGGGCGGCGGAGGCCGTACGGCGGACCCCATGGAGGTCGCCCGCCGCGGCCACCTGCGCGTCCTGCGCTCCCCGGACAGCTGAGCCCACCTCCACGGCCGTCAAACCGGCGCACCGCACGCCACCTCCGGTCACGACTGGGCCTCCACCCGGTGTCCGCACACCTCCCCCTTACCCCCGCCGGGTAGTTTGTGGGCACCCATAGGACTTTCAGGAGGGTTGGCCGTGACTGCTGATCTGTCGCAGATCGTGAAGGCGTACGACGTACGCGGAGTGGTGCCGGACCAGTGGGACGAGTCACTGGCCGGGCTCTTCGGCGCCGCCTTCGCGGAGGTGACGGGTGCGGCGGCCATCGTCGTCGGCCACGACATGCGGCCCTCGTCCCCCGGCCTGTCCCGCGCCTTCGCGCGCGGCGCGGCGGACCGCGGAGTGGACGTCACCGAGATCGGCCTGTGCTCCACGGACCAGCTGTACTACGCCTCGGGCGCGCTGAACCTGCCCGGCGCCATGTTCACCGCCTCGCACAACCCGGCCCAGTACAACGGCATCAAGCTGTGCCGCGCGGGCGCTGCCCCGGTCGGCCAGGACACCGGTCTCGCGCAGATCCGCGAACTGGTCGAGCAGTGGCTGGAGTCGGGCGCTCCCGAGCCGGTCGCCGAGCCGGGAACCCTGAGCACCCGCGAGACGTTGGAGGATTACGCGGCGCACCTCCGCTCCCTGGTCGACCTGACCTCCATCCGCCCGCTGAAGGTCGTGGTCGACGCCGGCAACGGCATGGGCGGCCACACGGTCCCCTCGGTCTTCGCCGGCCTGCCCCTGACCCTCGTCCCGATGTACTTCGAACTGGACGGCACCTTCCCCAACCACGAGGCCAACCCGCTCGACCCGGCCAACCTCGTGGACCTGCAGAAGCGCGTCCCGGCGGAGGGCGCCGACCTCGGCATCGCCTTCGACGGCGACGCCGACCGCTGCTTCGTCGTGGACGAGCACGGCGACCCGGTCTCGCCGTCCGCGATCACCGCCCTGGTCGCCGCGCGCGAACTCGCCCGCAACGGCGGCAAGGGCACGATCATCCACAACCTCATCACCTCCCGTACCGTCCCGGAGGTCGTGAAGGAGAACGGCGGCACGCCGGCCCGCACCCGCGTCGGCCACTCCTTCATCAAGGCCGAGATGGCCCGCACCGGCGCGATCTTCGGCGGCGAGCACTCCGCGCACTACTACTTCAAGGACTTCTGGAACGCCGACACGGGCATGCTGGCCGCCCTGCACGTCCTCGCCGCCCTGGGTGGCCAGGAGGGCCCGCTGTCCGCCCTCGTCGCCCAGTACGACCGCTACACCGGCTCCGGTGAGATCAACTCCACCGTCGCCGACCAGTCCGCCCGCCTCGCCGCGATCCGCGCCGCGTACGAGAACCGCGCCGACGTCACCCTGGACGACCTCGACGGCCTCACGGTCGCCGCCGCCGACTGGTGGTTCAACGTCCGCCCCTCCAACACCGAGCCCCTCCTCCGCCTGAACGCCGAGGCGAAGGACGAGGCCACGATGACCAAGATCAGGGACGAGGCCCTGGCGATCATCAGGGGCTGAGACGTCGGGCGCTGTCGGCCGACCGGGCCGGTCCAGGGGGCGGCGCCCCCTGGACGGTGCCGACAGCCCGGCCCGGCCCGTCCACCAGCGGTACGCTGACCAGGCACATCCACAGTCACGAACAACGCCTCCCGAAGGGACACGCCATGCCGCTGGAAGCCGGCCTCCTGGAGATCCTCGCCTGCCCGGCCTGCCATGCCTCCCTCAAGGAGCAGGACACCGAGCTGATCTGCACAGGTCAGGACTGCGGCCTCGCCTACCCCGTCCGCGACGGCATCCCGGTCCTCCTCGTGGACGAGGCCCGCCGCCCCCAGTGACGACGCCCCTCATGTCGTAGACAACCCACACAGGACCCCGGCGATCGGAGGCAACCGCCCATGCTGGACGAATCGCTGCTCGACACCCCGGAGGGCCTCGCCGAGGCCGACCGCCGAGGCCTGCTGCGCGGGGCCGCCGAGGCCGGCGCCCGCGTGCGCACCGCCGCCCGGCACGCCGTCGAGGCCGGTGTCGGCGATCTCAAGCCCGACGGCCGTCCCCGCGCCGTCCTCATCGCCGGTCCCGGCGCCGCCGCCACCCACACCGCCGACCTCCTCGGCACCCTGGCCGGCGTCGGCAGCCCCGTGGTCCGCCTGGCCCCGACCGGCGTGGCCCCGGCCGCGGGTGCCCTGCGCTGGGAGCTCCCCGGCTGGGCCGGCTCCGTGGACCTGCTGCTGATCGCCACCCCGGACGGCACCGAACCGAGCCTCACCCTCCTCACCGACCAGGCCTACCGCCGCGGCGTCTCGGTCGTCGCCGTGGCCCCGGCCCAGACCCCGCTCGCGGAGGCGGTCGCCGGCGCCCACGGTCTGTTCGTACCGATGGCGACAGCGCCGTACGACCAGGAGGAAACCCTCGCCGCGTCCTCCCCGGGCGTCTTCTGGGCGCTGCTCACCCCGCTGCTGGCGCTGCTGGACCGGATCGGACTGATCAGCGCCCCGCCGGACGCCCTGGAGAAGATCGCCGACCGCCTGGACCACATCGCCGAGCGCTGCGGCCCCGCCATCGCGACCTACAGCAACCCGGCCAAGACCCTCGCCGCCGAACTCGCCGACGCACTGCCCGTGGTGTGGGCGGAAGGGCCGTCGGCGGGCCCCGCCGGGCGCCGTTTCGCCGCCGCCCTCGCCGAGCTCGCCGGCCGCCCCGCGCTCGTCGCCGAACTCCCCGAGGCGCTCTCCGCACACAGCGCCCTGCTGGCCGGCCCGCTGGCCGCCAGCGCCGACCCCGAGGACTTCTTCCGGGACCGCGTCGAGGAGCCGCCCGCCCTGCACGCGCGCGTGGTGCTGCTCCGCGACCGCCCGATCAGCGGCCTCACTGCCGCCCCCGCCGCCCGTGACCTGGCTCTCAGCCACGACACGCCGATCAGCGAACTCGAACCGGAGGAGGGCGGCGAACTGGAGACGCTCGCGGAACTGATCGCCGTCACGGATTTCGCCGCTGTTTACCTGGCGCTCGCTTCGAGGGCCTGATCTGGCTACGGGCCGGAACCACCGCGCCCACCATCAGCACGGCAACCAGTACCGGGCCCCGGCACCAGCACCGGCGCCGGGGCAGCCGTACGTACGGAGACAGAGAAGACACATGGACCGCCTCGACAACACCGTCCGCCCCTACGCCTGGGGTTCGCCCACCGCCATCCCGCACCTCCTCGGCGTCGAGCCGACCGGTGAACCGCAGGCGGAGATGTGGATGGGCGCGCACCCGGGAGCCCCCTCGCGCACCGCACGCGGGAGCCTCGTCGAGGTCATCGACGCGAACCCGGAGGACGAGCTGGGCAAGGCGGCCGTGGCGAAGTTCGGCCCGCGCCTGCCCTTCCTCCTCAAGATCCTCGCCGCCGGCGCGCCTCTCTCCCTCCAGGTGCACCCCAACCTGGCACAGGCCGGGGAGGGTTACGCCGACGAGGAGCGCCGCGGCATCCCGGTCGACGCCCCGCACCGCAACTACAAGGACGCCAACCACAAGCCCGAACTGATCTGCGCGCTCACCGAGTTCGACGGCCTGTGCGGCTTCCGCGACCCGGTCCGGGCCGCCGACGCGCTCGACGGGCTCGGCGTCCCCGCCCTCAAGCCGTACGTCGACCTGCTGCACGCCCACCCCGAGGACGCGGCCCTGCGCGAGGTGCTCACCGCGATCCTCACCGCCGACCCGGAGGAGATGGCGCACACGGTCGCCGAGGCCGCTGCCGCCTGCGCGCGCCTCGGCGGCGACTACGCCCCCTACGCCGACCTCGCCCAGCACTACCCGGGCGACCCCGGCGTCATCGCGGCGATGCTGCTGAACCACGTCCGCCTGCAGCCCGGCGAGGCCCTGTTCCTCGGCGCCGGAGTCCCGCACGCGTACATCAGCGGCCTCGGCGTCGAGATCATGGCCAACTCCGACAACGTCCTGCGCTGCGGTCTGACCCCCAAGCACGTCGACGTCCCCGAACTCCTGCGCGTCGTCCGCTTCGAGGCCGGCGACCCGGGCGTCCTGCGCCCCGAGGCCTCCCCGGCCGGCGAGGAGGTCTACGAGACGCCGATCGACGAGTTCCGCCTCTCCCGGTACGTCCTCCCCGAGGGCGCCGCCGCCCACGACCTCACCCTCGACACCCCGCAGATCCTGCTCTGCACGGCCGGCTCGGTCCGCGCCGGCGAGCACGAGCTGAGCCCCGGTCAGTCGGTCTTCGTCCCGGCCGGCGAGACGGCGCAGATCTCGGGCACGGGCACGATCTTCCGCGCCACTGTGATCGTATGACCTGTGATCGTATGACCGAGGGTGTGGATACCTGACGCGGCGGAGCCCGGCCGGGCTGCAACAATGGCCCACCGGCAAAGGCCGGGCAAAGCCGGGACACGCCTGACGGCGTGGCCGTACGAAGGCGCCGCACCAGGGCGACGACCAGGGCGAAGGGACAACGCGAACACATGAGCGCGTCAGGCGGTTCGAAGGCGATCGTGGCGGCACTCGGCGCCAACCTCGCGATCGCGGCATCCAAGTTCGTGGCGTTCGCGTTCAGCGGCTCCTCCTCGATGCTCGCCGAGGGCGTCCACTCGCTCGCCGACTCCGGCAACCAGTTCCTGCTGCTCATCGGCGGCAAGAAGGCCCAGCGCGAGGCGACCCCGCAGCACCCCTTCGGCTACGGCCGCGAGCGCTTCATCTACGCCTTCCTGGTCTCGATCGTGCTGTTCTCCATCGGCGGCATGTTCGCCATCTACGAGGGCTACGAGAAGATCAGCCACCCGCACGAACTGGAGCACTGGTACTGGCCGGTGGGCGTCCTGATCTTCGCGGTCGCCGCCGAGGGCTTCTCCTTCCGCACGGCCATCAAGGAGTCCAACGAACTGCGCGGAAAGCAGTCCTGGACGGACTTCATCCGCCGCGCCAAGGCCCCCGAGCTGCCCGTCGTCCTGCTCGAGGACTTCGGCGCGCTGATCGGCCTCGTCCTGGCCCTCCTCGGCGTCGGCCTGTCCGTACTCACCGGCGACGGCGTCTGGGACGGCGTCGGCACGGTCTGCATCGGTGTCCTGCTCGTCTGCATCGCCCTGGTCCTGGCCGCCGAGACCAAGTCGCTGCTGCTCGGCGAGGCGGCGGGCCCGGACGTGATCAAGAAGATCGAGGAGGCGACGGTCGACGGCGACACGGTCACCGGCGTCATCCACATGCGCACGCTCCACCTAGGCCCCGAGGAGCTGCTCATCGCCGCCAAGATCGCCGTCCGGCACGACGACACGGCCAGCGAGGTCGCGAACGCCATCGACGCCGCCGAGGCCCGCATCCGCGCCGCCGTCCCCATCGCCCGCGTCATCTACCTCGAACCGGACATCTACAGCGAGGCCGAGGCGGCCAAGGGCCCGGACCCGGAGGCCACCCCGGGCGGCCCGACCCCGCACGCCGCCGGCCACTGAACCGGGACCTCAGCTGCCGCTCGGCCGCACCGGCCAGGGCATCCGCGGCATCTCCGGCGCCCTCCGCCGCCGTACGGCGAGGAAACCGATCCCCAGGCCGACGCCGATGAGCAGCAGCACAAGCCCGAGGAGCATGGCCGTCACCAGCAGAGCGGGGACCGTGCGGTCATCCGTCACCCGGCCCAGTACCGCGTGCACGGAGACCGTCCCGCCCTGCTCGTCGAGGTGGAACCGCGAGTCGTTGGAGTTCGCACGGTAGTCACCCAGGAGGAACAGCCGCCCCTTGGGGACCTGCACGTCATACCGCTGGTGCGCGCCGTCGGCGTCGCCGCCGTACACATACGGCTCCTCGATCGGCTTCCCGTTCACGGTCACCCGCTCCCGCGAACCCACCAGCGTGCAGCACCGCACGCGATCCCCGCCCACACCGACGACCCGCTTCATCAGCTGCCCGGCGAAGCCGTACGACTCCGGCGGCGTGAACATCACGACGTCACCGCGCCGCACCCCACTCCCGTCGACGCGCTCCCAGACGACCCGCTGACCCCGCTCATACGCCGGCCGCATGCTGCCGCCACCCACGGTGGAGACCCCGTACGCGTCCCTTGCACAGCCAAAAGCGCCAACCCCCAGCACCAGCCCCGACACCCCCACGAGAACCGCCCACATCCCGAGCCCCCGCCCCCGCCTTCTGCCCGCCATACCCCGTCCTCCCCAAGCGGCCCATCCGAGGCGCGGAGAACAGCGCCACCGCATGAAGGGGGCGTGCGGCAGGGCGTGCGGCACGGCGCGTTTGTCGGGCGGGTGCGGGTGCGGGTGCGGGTGTGGGTGCGTGGTTCGGGGCGGGGGATGGGGGGTGCGGGTTCGGGCCGATGACCGGGGGGTCCCGGCCGAGCCGAAGGCGAGGCAGCGGGTCCGGGGCGAAGGCGGGGTTACGAGTTGCGAGTCGGGACCGAGGACACGGTTGCGGATCCGGGCCCGAGACGGGGGCGACTCCGCGACCGAAGAGCAGGAGCGCGGATCCCCGGACTTCGGGCGAGCCAAGGACCCGCAACCCGCACCCCTTCCCCCTCCCCCTCTGCCTCCCTGCTTCCTGGTCCCCAGCCCCTTGGTTTTCTCAGCTCACCCGACCTCAGCGAGCACGCCGAGTACCGCGTGCTCGTCCGGTGCCGCCAGCAGCCGCTCCCGGAAACCGGGATCCATCAGCTTGCGGGACAGCAGTGCGAGGATCCGCAGATGCTCGTCGCCCGCGGCAGCCTCCGGCACGGCGATCAGGAAGATCAGCCGGGCCTTCGTACCGTCCAGCGAGCCCCACTCGACGCCCTCGGCGGAGCGCGCGAAGCCGACGACCGGCGCGGTCACCGCGTCCGTCTTGGCGTGCGGGATCGCGATCTCCTCCCCGAGCCCGGTCGTCCCCTGCTCCTCACGCCGTAGCGCGGTCGCCACCAGCTCATCCACATCGGCGACCCGCCCGCTCCGCGCAAGCAACTCCGCCATCTCCCGGACAGCGGCTTCTTTCTCCACGGCCCGGAGCGCGCCCTTCACGGTCCGCTCACCGAGATAGCCGGACAACACCACGGGCCCACGATCCTCAACCACCGCATCCCCAGCCCGCCCGGCGTCCCGGTCCTCCTCCGGCTGCCCGCCTTCCGCGGAATCCTCAACGGCGCCCGCCTGGACCGAGCCCACCGAAACCACGGCATCGGTACCAGCCCCCGGAGCCCCGGCGCCGGCCCGCCCAGGCACGACGCCCTCGACCGCCACCCCTTCCGCCACGAAAGCCCTCTCCCCAGCGCGCCCAGCACCCACCGACACATCCTCCGACGCGGGAGCCCCTTCACCAGCGCCACCCGTCGGCCCGTCCCCCGAGGTGGCAACCCCGTCACCGGCACCACCCACGCCCGACGACGATTGCCGCACGGGTCGTGCGAGTGGGAACCCAATCCCCACCACCCCCGAACCCGCACCGGACGCCGCCCCCGAACCCGAACCAACCGCCCCCACACGCCCCCGACGCCCCCTCACATCAACCAGCGCCACGGTCGCCAGCGCAGTGACAACCGTCCCGATCACCACGGCGACGAAGAACACCGGCACCCCACTCACCGCACCCAGCACCGCCACGATCGGCCCCCCATGCGGCACCGCGTCCTTCACCCCGGCCACCCCCGCAACCGCACCGGCCACCGCCCCACCCAGCATGTTCGCCGGGATCACCTGCGCCGGCCGCGCCGCCGCGAACGGAATCGCGCCCTCCGAGATGCCGAAGCACCCCATGAACAGCGCCGCGAGCCCCGTCTCCCGCTCCTGCTCGGTGTACAGCCCCCGCCGGATCAGCGTGGCCAGTCCCTGCCCGAGCGGCATCACCGGAATCGCGGCGGCACACATGCCCATCACCGTCTGGTTGCCGCTCGCGATGAGCCCGGCCCCGAACAGGAATGCCGTCTTGTTCACCGGCCCGCCCATGTCGAACGCGATCATCAGCCCGAGAATCGCGCCGAGCAGGATCGCGCTCGTCCCCGTCATCCCGCCGAGCCAGCTCGTCAGATGCTCGAACACCCAGGAGATCGGCTTGCCGATGACATAGATGAAGAACAGTCCGAGCACCGTCGTAGCGACGATCGGGATCACGATGATCGGCATGATCGGCTGCACGAACTTCGGCACCCGTACCTTCTTGATCCACAGCACCAGGTACCCGGCGAGGAACCCGGTCACGATCGCCCCGATGAATCCCGCGCCCGCCTTGGAGTCGTACAGCGCGCCCGTGTTCGCGATCCAGCCGCCGATCATGCCCGGTACCAGCGCGGGCCGGTCGGCGATCGCATAGGCGATGTAGCCGGACAGGACCGGGATCATCAGCTGGAAGCCGATCCCGCCGATCGCGTTGACATGGGCCCAGAAGGTGCCGTCCGGGATCACGAAGCCCTTGGACGTGGCATGGCCGCCGAGCGCGAGCGACACCGCGATCAGCAGACCGCCGACGACGACGAACGGGATCATGTACGACACCCCGTTCATCAGCGCCTTGTACACCGGCCCCCGCTCCCTGCCGCCGCCGGAGGCCACCGTCGCCGAACCACTCGCGGCCCCGCCCGGCGCGTACACGGGCGCCGACCGCACCCGCTCGATCAGCTGCTCGGGATGGTGGATACCTTCGGCGACCCCGACGGTCAGCACCCGCTTGCCGGCGAAACGGCTCAGGTCGACGTCCTTGTCGGCGGCGACGATGACCCCGTCCGCGCCTATGACATCGTTGTCATCAAGGACGTTCTCGGCCCCGATGGATCCCTGGGTCTCCACCTTCATCTCGATGCCACGGCTCGCCGCGGCCTGCGCGAGCTTCTCCGCGGCCATGTACGTGTGCGCGATGCCGGTCGGGCACGCGGTCACCGCCAGCAGTTTCACGCGCCCTCGCTCGTCATCGTGGTCACCCGTGGAGGGAGGGCCGGCCGGACTGGTCACGTCTGTCTCCTCACACCTTCGTCGCACGAGGCGCCGTCCCGGACACCCCGCGACCGGGACCGGACGGCCCGGCCCCCCTGCATCCTGCACCACCCCGACCCCGGCCCCAAGGCGCGGAAGTCGTCCTTCACCACGGGCCTGTGGGCTCCTGTCGCGGGGCTTTCCGTACCCGCGTCGGCGCCGCTCCTGCCCCCGCGCCGCGCCTCGAAACCCCCGCTCCGCGCCTCGAAACCGCCTCCCGGACGGCTCGAACCATGCGGAGGCGGACTGGGGCCGACCGGGCCGTCCGGTGTAGCTTGGGACGGAGCCAGACGTCGCTGCTGATGGCGGTCGGGCGGTCCCGAGTGGACCGACCGAGGGAGAGAGGGCCTCCGACGGACTGCGCTGCGCGTACGTGGGCATGCCTGTGTCCTCTTCTCGGGCACCCCTGTGTCCGCCGCCGCGCAGACCAGCCGTACCCAACCTCGCCCCGATCCCGAGGAGCAGCTCGTAATGACGACTGTCGAGAACCGACAGGACTTCAAGGTCGCCGACCTCTCGCTGGCCGAGTTCGGCCGCAAGGAGATCACCCTCGCCGAGCACGAGATGCCCGGTCTGATGGCGATCCGCAAGGAGTACGCCGAGGCCCAGCCCCTCGCCGGCGCCCGCGTCACCGGCTCCCTGCACATGACCGTGCAGACCGCCGTGCTCATCGAGACCCTGGTCGCCCTCGGCGCCCGGGTCCGCTGGGCCTCCTGCAACATCTTCTCCACCCAGGACCACGCGGCCGCCGCCATCGCCGTCGGCCCGAACGGCACGCCGGACAACCCGCAGGGCATCCCGGTCTTCGCCTGGAAGGGCGAGACCCTGGAGGAGTACTGGTGGTGCACGGAGCAGGCGCTGACCTGGCCGGACAGCCCCACCGGCGGCCCGAACATGATCCTGGACGACGGCGGCGACGCCACCCTCCTCGTCCACAAGGGCGTCGAGTACGAGAAGGCCGGCGAGGTCCCCGCCCTGGACACCGCCGAGTCCGACGAGCACCGCGTCATCCTCCAGCTGCTGCACCGCACCCTGGGCGAGAACCCCCAGAAGTGGACCCAGCTGGCCTCCGAGATCCGCGGCGTCACCGAGGAGACCACCACGGGTGTCCACCGCCTGTACGAGATGCAGCGCGATGGCGTCCTCCTGTTCCCGGCGATCAACGTCAACGACGCGGTCACCAAGTCGAAGTTCGACAACAAGTACGGCTGCCGCCACTCCCTCGTCGACGGCATCAACCGCGCCACGGACACCCTGATCGGCGGCAAGACCGCCGTCGTGTGCGGATACGGCGACGTGGGCAAGGGCTGCGCCGAGTCCCTGCGCGGCCAGGGCGCCCGCGTGATCATCACCGAGATCGACCCGATCTGCGCCCTGCAGGCGGCGATGGACGGCTACCAGGTCACCACCCTGGACGAGGTCGTCGAGACCGCCGACATCTTTGTCACCACCACCGGCAACAAGGACATCATCCTCGCCTCGGACATGGCGAAGATGAAGCACCAGGCGATCGTCGGCAACATCGGCCACTTCGACAACGAGATCGACATGGCCGGCCTGGCGAAGATCCCGGGCATCGTCAAGGACGAGGTCAAGCCGCAGGTCCACACCTGGACCTTCCCGGACGGCAAGAAGATCATCGTGCTCTCCGAGGGCCGCCTGCTGAACCTGGGCAACGCCACCGGTCACCCGTCGTTCGTGATGTCCAACTCCTTCGCGGACCAGACCCTGGCCCAGATCGAGCTGTTCACCAAGCCCGATGAGTACCCGATCGGCGTCTACGTGCTGCCCAAGCACCTCGACGAGAAGGTCGCCCGCCTCCACCTGGACGCGCTCGGCGTCAAGCTCACCACCCTGCGCCCGGAGCAGGCGGCGTACATCGGCGTGGAGGTCGACGGCCCGTTCAAGCCGGACCACTACCGCTACTGAGCCGGTGACTCCGTAGTCCCGCCCGCCGGGGAGCAGACTGTGCACCAGCGCGCTTCCCGGCAGCAGGCCCCCGAGGCAGGCCCCCGCACCCCCGTGCCGGGGGCCTGTCCCTTTGGCCGGTCCCGCCGGACGGCACCGCGGAAACCAGTGACCCGGCCGGACCGTCAGCCCGTCGAAGACCCAGGACCCCCATGCCCCGCGGCCGTTATTCGCTCCACGATCCGCACGATCACACCCCCCTCGGCGACGAACACTTCCAGTGCGCCCCCGGCCCCTCCGGCTGGCGCTATGTCTCCCGGCTGACCAGCCCCGCCGGCGAGCACCGCGGCTCGATCGACCTCGCCCTGGACGACCTCGGCCGCCCCATTCGCCTCGAACTCCACGCAGGGGAGTGGCAGGTGCGTGGCGCCGCCCTCGACGGCGTCACCTGGGTCCGGACCGACCCCACCGGAACCCATGCCACAGAAGGCAATGTGCGCGCCCACGCCTTCACCGGCACGTCCCCCGCATTCCTCGTCGCCACCGCTCGCCTCCTGCGCCTCACCCCCTCCTCCGACGCGACCCGCGTACGCCTGGTCGCCTTCACGGACCCGGTCCTCGCCCCCCGCACCGTGGACCAGTCCTGGGCCCTGGTGAACAGCGAAACACACGCCACTGACAACGGCCCCCTGGTCGTGGACGAATACCAGGTCACAGCCCTGGACACCGGCGAGCGGCACACGGTTCACATCGCCGGGGACGTCGTCCTGGCCGCACCCGGGATCGAGCTGGAGGACCTCCAGTCACCGCCGTCGACGTTCGACTGAACGGCGAGGGGAAAGGCCGCCGGAACCATCGGACGGGTTCGGACCCGCGAGGACGTTGAGAGGACGTTGAAAGGGGATCGAAGAGACCTCTTCTACGAGACCTCTTCTACGCCGGCGGCGCGAAACCGGTGCTCGGGGAGTCTGGAGGCGGCTCCTCCCGCGGCGGTACGGCTGACGGCGGAAGCGGAGCCTGCGGCGGCCGAGCGTGAGAGAGCGGCTCGGCAAGAGCGGGCGGCTGGGGAGCGGCTGGCTGGGCAGAAGCAGGTGGTCGATAAGCGGCCGGTGCGCCGGGCGGGGCCGCCTGTGGGGCGAAACCAGCGGGGCCGAACGCCTGCCGGGCCTCGCGTGACTGCCGCTCGTGCACCACAGCCGCCAGGAAGGCCGCCGCCGGCAGATCCTGCGGCACAGAAGCTCCCGTCCGCGCCGCGAGGTCGGCCGCGAGCCGCTGGGCCATCCCCATCGAGACCTGCGGATCGAGCTGCCCCATCCGGCTCAGGTACTGCCGGACCGCCAGCCACAGCCCGTCCGGCACCGCCGACAGGTCCAGCCCGGCGAACCTCCCCGCCAGCCACGGAGGCGGCGGCGGAAGAAACCCGGCCCGTCCTGCCGGTATTCGCTCACGCACGACGAGGGTGCCCGCGAACACGTCGCCGAGCCGTCGGCCCCGCGCCGACACCAGCGAGGCGATGCAGGCGATCACGCCGAAGGTCAGCAGGATCTCGACCACACCGATCGCACCCCGCACGAGCGCGTGCCGGAACCGGATCGGCCCACCGTCGTCCCGTACCACGCGGAGCCCGAAGGCCAGCTTCCCGAGCGAACGCCCATGGCTGAGCGTCTCCACCGCGATCGGCCCGCCGACCAGCACCAGCAGAAACGTCGCGATCGACAGCGCCACCTGCGCGGCCTCGTCCAGCGAGGCGGTCGACACCACCACCGCGATGGTGACGACGACGTACGCGACCACGGCCACCACGAGGTCGAGCAACACGGCCAGCGCCCTGCTCGGCAGCTTTGCCGGCCGCAGTTCGAGCGCTACCGCCTCGCCCGTCACCAGCTCACTCACGCCCGCCGTCCTTCCCTGATCTGCCCCCGGAAGCGCAAGTCTGCCAAGCTGTGGGCACATCGCGCGCCGGTGCGACTATCTGACCGCGATCGAGAGCATCACGACGACTCCACGACGAGCAGTCGACGACCAGCCGAGGAGCAGGCAGACCCGATGGACCTGGACGTCTTCGTCTCCGTACACCGAGCCGAATGGGACCGCCTCGACGCCCTGCTCCGCCGCCGACGCCGCCTCAACGGGGCCGAGGCCGACGAACTCGTCGCCCTCTACCAGCGCACCGCCACCCACCTGTCCCTCATCCAGTCCAGCGCCCCGGACCCCCAGCTGACAGGACGGCTCAGCCAACTGGTGGCACGCGCGCGTAGCGCCGTCACCGGCACCCGCCGCTCCTCATGGCGTGACGTCACGCGCTTCCTGGGTCAGGGCTTCCCGGCCGCCGTCTATCGCGCTCGCCACTGGTGGGTCCCCACGGCACTGGTCTCCACGGCCATCGCGATCCTCCTGGGCTGGTGGATCGGCACCCACCCTCACGTGCAGTCGTCGATCGCGGCGCCCAGCCGGCTGCGCGACCTGACCCGCCCCGGCGGCGAGTACGAGACGTACTACTCCAGCCATCCCGCGGCGGCCTTCGCCGCCCAGGTGTGGACGAACAACGCCCAGGCAGCCGCGATGTGCCTGGTCCTGGGCGTCTTCCTGGGCCTGCCTGTCCTCTGGATCCTCTTCGAGAACATGCTCAACCTGGGCGTCGGCTTCGGCCTGATGTCCTCCGCCGGCCGACTCGACACATTCCTGGGACTGGTTCTCCCTCACGGCCTGCTCGAACTGACCGCCGTCTTCGTCGCCGCCGGTACGGGTCTGCGCCTCGGCTGGACCCTCATAGACCCCGGTCCCCGCAGCCGGCGCACCGCTCTCGCCGAGGAAGGACGCGCGGCCGTCGGCATGGCGATCGGACTCGCCCTGGTCCTTTTCGTCTCCGGCGCCATCGAAGGCTTTGTCACCCCGTCCGGCCTGCCCACCTGGGCCCGCATCGGGATCGGTGTCCTGGCCGAGCTGGCATTCCTGACGTACGTCTACGTCCTGGGGGGCCGAGCAGTACGCGCAGGTGAGACCGGCGATCTAGAAGCGACGGACCGCAGCGCCTCGGTGCCCACCGCTGCTTGATGTGCGTTCCACCCCTGTGAGCTGCTACTCTCCTGTTCGCCTCGCAAGACCCGTTGACACGGGTGGCGCGGGGAGGTAGATTCAAACAGTTGCCTGGAACTGGACAAGTTCATCGGCGAAGGTTAGACTCTACGAGCTTCCGGAGAAGTCGAGAACGACATCTCCGAGGAGCACCTCCCGATTACTCAGAAATGAGCAGCCGGTCAGACCGGCCAAGAACTTCTGATAAAGTCGGAATCGCCGGAAAGGGAAACGCGAGAGCGGGAACCTGGAAAGCACCGAGGAAATCGGATCGAGAAAAGATCTGATAGAGTCGGAAACACCGAAGGGAAGCGCCCGGAGGAAAGCCCGAGAGGGTGAGTACGAAGGAAGCGACCGTTCCTTGAGAACTCAACAGCGTGCCAAAAATCAACGCCAGATATGTTGATACCCCGTCTCCAGCATCTGCTGGGGCGAGGTTCCTTTGAAAAACACAGCGAGGACGCTGTGAACCGAGGGGACTATTCCTCCTCTCGGTTCCGCTCTCGTGGTGTTCGACCGGATTACCGGTAAACATTCACGGAGAGTTTGATCCTGGCTCAGGACGAACGCTGGCGGCGTGCTTAACACATGCAAGTCGAACGATGAACCACTTCGGTGGGGATT